>JBJKSP010000044.1:0-5222 GCA_046703865.1 Thiobacillaceae bacterium | reverse complement strand
AGCGCATTCAGCACGGCGTTGATGTTCCCGCTCGAGCTGGTCCAGGAATAGGCGAATCCGGGCACCAGCGCCGCAATGCCTGTCAAATTCAGTTGACTACTGGCATTGCCGTGCTTGATGGCCCATTCCAGGCCGTATTTCAGACTCCCTGATAGGGTGATCTCCGCAATCGTCACCTCGATCAGGACCTGCCGCGGGACGATGTCGAGTTTCTTGATGGCGGACACGATATTCTCGTAGTCAGACGGGCTTGCCAGGATGATGAGGTCGTTGTTGTCCTTGTCTGCAATGAATCGAACACCCTTAGGCACCGACATGGCCCCGCCGGACGTTCCTCCGCCCCCGACCGCCGGCGTGTGCATGCCCGATTCCCCCATGCCAGTCTGGCTGGCCACGGCGGAATGATCCCGGGAACTGATTTCCACCGCCGCCAAGCCAGGTGCCAGAGAGGGGTGGGATACCTGCTTGCTCTGGCTGCTCTGACTGCCAAAGGCCTGGTTGAGCAGATCCGCCAAGACCTCGGCCTTACCGTTCTGCACGGGATAGACATACAAACGCAGGCCGGCGCCGCCGGCACTGCTCTGGTCGATACGCTCCAGCCACTTCTTCGCCTCTTCCAGATATTTTTCCTGGGGAGTGACGATCAGCAAGGCGTTTAGCCGTTCCATGGGCACCACCCGTATCGCACCAGCAAAGGGGCTGAGTTCCTTTCCGCCGAACAGCTTGCCCAGCTCCAACATGACGGTCTTGATATCGATGTTCTTGAGCGTGTAGAGGCCGACGGACATGCCCGATATCCAGTCGACATCGAACATTTGGACGGTCTCAAGCATGTGCTGCAACTGAAGCTGCGTGCCGGACAGGATCAGCATGTTGCGCAGGGAATCCACCCTGACCGACGATGGATCCCCCGCGATGGGCTCCAGAATATGGGCCATGTCCGCAGCCCCTATATACTTAAGCGGCACAAGCTGAATACTGTACCCAGGGGGCAGTGGCTTGGACATGTCGGTCAATTCCGGCGTGACGTTGCCTTTCCCGGCAAGCGCATTGGGGACGATCCGGTAGACTCCGTCCTCCTCGTGCACGATCACGGCACCGTTCATGCGCAGCACCTCTTCGAGGACATTGAAGACCGCCGACTTGGGGATGGGTTTGGCCGTGCGCAAAGTGATGGTGCCGCCGACTCTGGGATCGACGACGTAGTTTTCCTTAAGGATGTTGCCCAAGACAGTACGCACCACTTCGCGCACGTCAGCACCCTCGAAATTGAGGCTGACGCTGCCTGCCCCTTGTTTGTAGGTGACCATGGGGGTCGAACCCTTCACCAGAGTGCCTGTGCCGGGATAGAGCTTGAATCGGTCATCTTCCGGCTTGCCGGTGGGCGGCTTGCCTGCGCCGGTTTGGGGGACCTCCGCCGAAGTTTTCGTTTCGGTGGGGAGCGAGGTTGCCTTCGATGGGGCTCTTGGCGTCGCGGCACATCCCGCGAGCATGATGACGAACGCAAAAGTGGTACCCAGCCGGCGGGCAAGCCGGCGGAATGCGCTGCAAGGGCTCATCGACTCATCTATCTGCTTCGAAACAGTGCTGCAAAGATACCTGTAACAGGTCATGGCAAGTACCTAATTAGGCCCTATCGAGATACCTGAGGGCTGGCCCTGGTGCCCAGGCGCAACAGGTGGTGCCGTCGGCGCCGTCGTGGCGTTAGATGAAGGTGGCGAGGCAACAGGTGGCGCTGTTGGTGCCGTCGTGGCATTAGATGAAGATGGCGAGGCAACGGGGACGGTAGGCCTCTCATCCGTCTGCACATTTTCACCTATGCCGTGCATGTGCTGCGTGCGTTCCCGCCTTTCCAGCCTACTGCGACCAAACCTGGAAAAGTGTCGTTCGGCGCGTTCGGGATGCTGTGATCTCACATCGATGGTCGGCGTCGATTTGGGTGCCGACGCAGCCTGGACATGCGGGCTTGGTTGCAGCTTCAGATGAAGTTCCTCTCGATCATCATACTGGGTCAATACGATGCGATCGGCTTCCACCTGCTCAAGCCGGAGGCCGTTGATCAGCTTGTCTTGCGTCACCTCGCGCACCTTGCCGGTGGAGAGTTCACGCAACATGGCCGCCCGGAATTCGTCGGTGATGATCGTGCCGAGAAGTTGGAATTGCCCTTTGTGCATCACAGGTTTTGGGGGCACGGGTGGTGGCGGCGGCGGCGGCTCGCGTCGGGTTGGCCAAAAGAGTGGACGTTCAACGGTGTCGGTGAATTGCTTGTCGAGGGGCGCGATTGCGAAATCCGGCAAGGGTGCCCCGATTTGACCGTCGGGTTGTGGCGTTGCCCGTGCAGGCTCTGCCAGCTGCAGGCGCCTTCCCCAGCCGAGTTCATGGCCAATGAATACCGACAGCGTACCGGTTGTCAGCAGCCAGGCTAACAAGGCGATCCCCCGAATATTCATCAGGGCTGTCATTTCGCGATTCCCTGTTTGAGGAGCCCTTTAGGCTGCGGTATCAGTGCATAGCCGTAGAGATCGAACTGGGCGTAAATGTCTGGTTCTAAGCCGGGAATGGCCCTAAAAACGGGGCCGACGCTGGTGCGCAGGGTCAGGTTGTTGACGTACAGCCAGGGCAGCTTGGTCTCCAAGGCATACAGCATCTTCTGGAGATCGGGCAGTTTGCCGCGCAGGCGCAAGTTGACGGTGATCTTCCTATGCCCATCCTCGTCCACGGGGGGGGGGATCTGGGTGCTGTCCACCTTGAGGCCATTGGCGTCGATGATCCCCTGCGCCCTCTGTTGAACCTCCGCTGCGGCCAAAGCCGGTCCGCTGTTCTTGAGGTAGAACCGGCGCGCATCCTTGGCCTTGACAGCTGCCAGCGCGCTCTCCAAGTCCTTGCGCATAGCGATAATTCGTTGATAGCGCGTCAGGTGATCGAGGGCATTTGCGATGACCTCGTCATAATGTTGGGTCCATCGCTGTTTCGTAAGGAATATCGCCGTGCCGATAGCGGCCAACAGGAGCAGAAGCAGCATGCCCGCCATGATACGGGCCTGAAGGGGGGTAAGCTTCAGTCTCATTTCGGACTTGGCGCGGGTGCCGTGCTGGGTATCGATGAGGGTTTAGCCGGAGAGGTAGCTCCGCTGTGATGCGAGTCCGTTCCCGTTGGCTTCTTGTTGGCTTTGGCGGGTGTCTTTCCCTCTCCCAGCGATGCCTTTTGAGCAGCGATAGCCTCTTTGAGGGGAATGGGTTTCAGTGTGGCTTCAAGCTGAAAGCGCTCCTCGCCGCCACGCCCCTTCACCAACTGTGACGTGAAATTGGCCCCTCCGAGGAGTCGGGATTTTTCCAGCAGGCTAATCAGACGGGCAGGGGAGGCGCTGTTCCCATCCATTAGTACCTTGTTGTCGTGAATCTCCAGCTGTTGGAGCCAGGTATCGTCGGGTAATAGCCGCGAGACCTCTTCCAGGATGGCTACGGTTGTGGGTTTGGTGAGTTTTTGTTCGAGCGTGAAGTTATAAAGCGCCAGCTTTTGGTTGACCATGTCTCGCAAAGCATCCACCTTCGCTGCCTCTCTGGCGGCCGTGTCCTCCCGGTTCATGAGGGCAAGGGCCAGTTCCCGCTTTTGCCAGACCGGTATGGCGGCCATCGCAACCAGCATCAACAGTGTCAGGACTGCCATGGCGGCATACAGCCAAGGCCAGAATGCATGCTGGCGCGGGCGCAAGGATACGGGCAGCAAGTTGGCGTAACTGCCCGCCCCCAACAGTTCGTCCGTTACCGCGACGCAGCGCACCGGCACGCCCCAGAGACGGGGCAGGTTCAACAATTTGTCCACCTCCGCTCGGGGCGCTATGGTCAACGATACCTGCAGCCGCCCTGCTACTAGATCTTCCTGCTCGATCTGATGATCAAAGTAGGCCTGATTGGCCATGAAGGGGGTTCGTCGGCCCAACTCGAAACTCAGCACCTGGGCAAGGTTGTCGCGCGCCGCGAGGGGCAGTTCCAATGACTTTCGCAACACCTGTGCAGGTTGCAGGCAGAGGCCGATCGGTTTGCGGCCGTACCTGTTCCAGAGGGCTTCGAAGGCAATGCGGAGGGAATCGACATCCGTGTCGACGTGCGCCAGACGGGCGATTTCCTGCAGCTTTCCTTCGGCGAGGTTCCAGATCACCAGATCGGTTGAATCCTGGCCGAGCCAAAGCAGGTTGGCGGGCGGCCGGTCCTTGGGACGCAGGCGAGCAGGCACGAGCGCAGAAAGTTCTCGTCCCCACCAGCGAAAAAAACGCCCCACAGTTCTAAGGGCGTGCGACTGTCCTCGACGAGGTCGAGTGTTCGACATGGCGGGCATCAATTCAAACTCGAGCCGATTCCGACTAACTTGCTTTCCAGCTTAAGAACACAAAAGGATGTTTGGGATCCTGGGTCAGGGAGGCTACGGCATCACGTGTGAAACTCGTACCATCCCTCAACCGTGCGACGGACTCGATATTGTACACTTGGCCCGCATGCGCCACTGTATACGCCGCCGCGAGGGGGAAAGGCTCGGGATCCTGCCCTTGTGCCAGCTCTGCCTGACGTCGTGCCAGATAGGCATCCACATCCTCGGCGGTCGCACCGGGGATGGCCAGCAGGACGGCGCGTGAGGCGGTAGTGCTGTCGATGCCGGATTGGCCGGAAAATACTGTGAGTGCGCCGGATATCCGCCTGAATAAACCGGCTGGCATCCCCAGGATCAGGCGCAACTCGTCGACGGACCTGAAGGGCGCGTTGGCCGGGACATAGGATAAGCCAGCTGCCAGGTACTGTTCACGCTCTGCCCCCAGGGGGCGGGACAGATTGTCGGGATCGCGCCAATCTAGAATCTCATCCAGCAGTCGCGCCGCCTCTTCCGCGCCTATCCCTGCACTGAGCAACAGGCCCTTCAACAGCGCATCATTCGCGGCATTCAGATCGATCTTTGCCGCCTCCGGGCGCAGCGTGACGACCACCTCTTCGCCGTCCAGATCGAACGGATGTTGGAAGCCATTGGCTCTCCACCGGCCCCCATCGGTCGTGGGCCGCATGAGCTCAAAGACACCCCGGTAGACCCCGGCATCGGCAAGCGCACTGGCGCGGGCAATAGAGACGAGGTTCCCTGTAAGCTGCGTCTGGGTGCGAACGCTGAAGGCGAAACTGCCGGCGATGACCATCAGCAGTGTTACCGCCCAAAGCACCAGCACCAGCGCGATGCCACGC
>JBJKSP010000043.1:0-4401 GCA_046703865.1 Thiobacillaceae bacterium | reverse complement strand
TTGCTGCGTGCCGAAGAAAGCGGCTTGCTGATGGGGGACGCATCCCTCCGCGGGGAGTCCCTCGACCTGCTGACGCGCGCCGAGCGACTCATGACCGTCAAGCCGCCCCAGGCGGCGACCGGCGCGCGAGCGCCGGCGGTGCCGGAGGCCGCGGCGCCGGACTCGAAGCCGAAGGCGGCGGTCAAGCCTGCCGAGACCAGGCAGGCCCATCCGGCGTCGGAGGCGTCGGGCGCCCCGGAAAGGCCCAATCGTCCTAGACCCGCTTCCCGGAAGACGGCCAGACCCCGGCCGGGAAAACCGAGCCGTTTGACGAAAAAATGAAACGCCGGCAGACGCGCCGCCCGGGGCATTGCGGACTCAGGTGGATAATCGTCACCCGTAGCCCTTAAAATTGCTGTAAATCCTGGAATGTGGGCCTGCCTCATATGAGCAAGAAGAAATCTGAGTCCGGCGGCGCCATTCGGAAGCACCGTCGTCCCATGCCGGGAACCACGACTGCGGTTGAGGGTTCGACCCGGCACGGCGAGGACGGGCCCGGGCCGGTGCCTTTTTCCGCAGAGGAGCTGCAACGGATTTCCAGGGAGATCTCGGCCAGGGCCCTCCCCCCGGTTGAGCCAACCCGGCTGGAGCTGATGGAGATCGATCCCTGGAACGTGTATGCCTACTGGCACATCGACCCCGTCGATCTGGCCGCCGGTCGTGCAAGCCTGCCCGAGAGTTCCCGGGATTCGGGCCTGGTGCTGCGGTTCAGCGACATCTCTCCGCGCCAGCATGGGACGGAGGCCTTTGAGCGCTTCGATATCCAGGTGCGGGAGGACAGCAGCAACTGGTACGTCAATCTCTGGCGCGACGCCAGGCGCTATTCGGCCGAGATCGGGCTGCGAGCGGCCGACGGCGCCTTCGTGTCCCTGGCGCGCTCCAACGAAGTTGCCACCCCGCGCGGCGGTCCGTCGCCGGAACTGGATTTCCTCCGGGTCGAGGTCCATGCGCCGAGCGTGCCCGAGCCGGTGCCCGTCGGCGGCAGCACGACGCCAAGCGACATCCTGCTGAGGGACCTGTTCCCCCGGCGGCAGCCACTCGACGAAGATTTTCCGATGATCATGGCCGAATCCTCCGGCCATCCTTTCGATGAACCGGCATTCCCCCCGCTGGAGGCGCCCGGGCAGGAAAGCGCCGCCGCAGGCTCGTCTGCGGGAGAGGCGTTGGAGGCCGCTGGGGTGGAAGCCGCCAACCGTGCGGAAGTTGACGAGGAATCAGCCGGTGGCATGGAATTCCCCATGCCCGCGGCCGTTGAGATCGATCGCTCCCGCCGCCTCGCCCACGCGACCCGGGATAGAGCACTGGCCGAGGGGGGCCTTCCTCCCCTACCTCCGGTGGCAGAGGAGACAATCGCCCCGGCCGGCGTGGCGTTGACCTCGCACCCCCTTCCGATCCCGCCAGCCACGGCCGCAGGCGACACGGCGCCCGGCGAAGGGGCCGTCATGCATGCAGCCGACCCCCCCTACCCGCCCACACCCGTGGCGCTGGAGGCCATACTCGGCAATGCGGTATTTTCGCCCGGCGCCACGGATGCCGCCGTCGATGTGTCGGCGAGCATCGTCATCGAGGGGCAAGGCCTGCCCGACGCCCCGTTGTCCCTGTTCGGCGAGCCCGTGCAGCTGCAGCCGGACGGCAGATTCACACTGCGCCTTCCGCTGGAGCGCCGTCCGGACCTCGTGGCACTTCTGCACCATGTGCGCGAGCAGCACCGCAGGGAGTGACACCGGATGCCTCAAGGCCTTCAGTGCATCGTGTTGCATGCACACCTGCCCTATGTCAGGCACCCGGAATACGAGAGTTTCCTCGAAGAGAACTGGCTGTTCGAGGCCATCACAGAGACCTATCTGCCGCTGATACTGGGGTTGGAGCGGCTGCGTGCGGCCGGGATCAGGGATTGCCTGACCCTGTCGCTGTCGCCGACCTTGCTGACCATGCTGCGCGATCCGTTCCTGCAGGAGCGGTATCTCGCCCACCTGGACAAGTTGCGCCGGCTGGCCTCGCGGGAGGTACGGCGCACGCGCGGCGATCCGGCGTTTGCGCCGCTCGCCCGGCTCTACCAGGAACGTCTGGAGGAAGCGGTGGAGGTGTTCGAGCAGCGGCACGGGCGGGACCTGGTGGCGGCCTTCGCCCGGTTGCAGGCAGACGGCGTGCTGGAACTGATCACCACGGCCGCCACCCACGGCTTCCTGCCGCTGCTGAAGACGGAACCGGCCGCCGTGAGGGCACAACTGCTGGTCGGTGCCCAGACCTTCCAGGCCATGCTCGGGGTGCCGGCCAAAGGCGTCTGGCTGCCCGAATGCGGCTACTATCAGGGCCTGGAGGGCCTGATCGAGGAGGCGGGCTACAGCTACTTCTTCGTGGATTCGCACGGCATCCTGAACGCCACGCCGCGGCCCTACTACGGCCTGTCCGCGCCCCTGGCCTGCCCCAACGGCGTGGCGGCCTTCGGACGCGATCCGGAGTCCTCGCGCCAGGTATGGAGCCGTGACGAGGGCTATCCGGGCGACTACCACTATCGCGACTTCTACCGCGATATCGGTTTCGACCTCGATTTCGACTACATCAAGCCCTACATCCTGGACGGGCACACCCGCATCCACACCGGCTTCAAGTACTATCGCGTGACGGGTCCGGGCGAACACAAGCTGCCCTACGATCCGGCCGCGGCCGGCGAGCGCATCGAGATGCACGCCTCGGACTTCGTGGCACGCAGCCGGCGCAACGTCGCCGCCCAGGGCATGCGCGACAGCCCGGCGCCGCTGATCGTGTCGCCCTACGACGCCGAGTTGTTCGGTCATTGGTGGTTCGAGGGGCCGCAATGGCTGGAGACGGTCGTCCGCCGTTTCGCTGAGCAGCCGGAAGCCGTGGCGCTGACCACGCCGTCCGCCTATCTCGCCGAAAACCGCAGCCTGCAGGCGGCCACGCCTTCCGCCTCCAGTTGGGGCGACGGCGGCTACAACGCCTTCTGGCTCAACCCCGGCAACGACTGGATCTATCCCCTGCTGCACCATGCCGCCCGGCGCATGAACGCGCTGGCGAGGCAGCACGGCGATGCCCTCCCGGACTCCCCCACGGGCCGGGCCCTGCGGCAGGCGGGGCGCTCCCTGCTCCTCGCCCAGGCGTCGGACTGGGCCTTCATCATGAAGGCGCAGACTGCCGAGGATTATGCCCAGCGCCGCATCCGGGACCACCTGGCACGCTTCGACTACCTGGAGGAGTGCGTGCGCCATGCATCCATCGACGAGCGCCGCCTGCAGGCGCTGGAAGTGATGGACCAGATCTTTCCCGGGCTCGATCCGGCCGTCTTCTGCTGACCGGCATGGCTTCCCCCATCACCCAACCCTGAACAGGAGCAAACTCAGCGTGTACATCGCAATGGTCGCCTCGGAATGCGCACCCGCGGCCAAGGTCGGCGGCCTGGCAGACGTGGTGCACGGCCTGGCGCGGGAACTTCAGCTGCGCGGCCATACGGTCGAAGTCTTCCTGCCCATGTACGACTGCATGCGCTACGACCGCATCCGGGGCCTGGAGCAGTGCTGGTCCGACCTGTGGGTGCCGTATTACGAGGTCGGGATCCACTGCGAGGTGTTCAGGGGCGAGGTGGATGGCATCCCCTGTTTCTTCATCCGGCCCCACTCCCGCGAGAACTTCTTCAACCGCGGCATCTACTACGGCCATCAGGACGACCCCGCCCGCTTCGCCCTCTTCTCCCGCGCCGTGCTGGAATTCATGTACAAGAGCGGCCGCAGGCCCGACATCCTCCATTGCCACGACTGGCAAACGGGCCTGGTGCCGGTGCTCCTGTACGAGATCTACCAGTCCCTGGGCATGGGCCATTCCCGCGTCTGCTATACCCTGCACAACGTGCACCACCAGGGCATCGCCGGGCCCCATATCCTGCGCCAGTGCGGCCTCGGCCTGCACCTGATGGCGCCCGAGAAGCTGCGCGACAACACCCATGCCGGCGCCGTGAACCTGATGAAGGGCGGCATCGTCTACGCGAATTTCGTCACCACCGTTTCGCCGCGCTATGCCGAGGAGATTCGGCACACCGGACTCGGCCACGGCCTGCAGGCGACGCTGAACGCCCACGCCGGCAAGTTCGGCGGCGTGCTCAACGGCATCGATTACGGCACCTGGAATCCGGAGGTGGACGGCCATATTCCGGCCCGATACTCCGCCGCCGGCTTCACCGGCAAGTTCCAAGACAAGGCCGCGCTGCGCCATCGCCTGCTGCTGCAGGACCGGTTCAAGCCCATCGTCGCGGTGGTGAGCCGCCTCGACCAGCAGAAGGGGGTCCAGCTGATCAGCCACGCCATTTTCTTCGCGCTCGCCAACCGGGCCCAGTTCGTGCTCCTCGGG
>JBJKSP010000042.1:0-4035 GCA_046703865.1 Thiobacillaceae bacterium | reverse complement strand
TGAACCCGAACGTGCTGCACGCCGCGATGACGCCGCTGAATCCCGGCCTGTACCCGAGCTGGGCGCTCACGGCCGTGAACCCCGCCAATTACGGGCCGTGGGGCGCTTTCTTGACCCAGCCCGCCGGTCTCGCCGGGGCCGTTCCGTTCAATCCCGCGGACCTGTTGAAGATGCTGCCCGTGCCGGCGCCCACGCCGACACCTGAGCCTCCGAAATGACCTGCGGCTGAGCCGCTATCTCCAGGACCCGGCCACTCACGCGCCGGGTTTGTTGTCATCTTGGCGTAGCACTGCGTCTGCTATGCTGATGCTGTCGGATTGGACAATGCCGACATCCTCATTGAGTGGCCGAAAGAACCACACTTCTACCCGGCACGCCGCCGGGTTTTTTGTCGCCGAATCGTCGGCGAGGCGGGAGTCCAGGCGGATTCTCGCTGGCGTCACAGGCGAGTCGATCTAGCGTGCGATGGCGTCCAACGGCTTGAGTGCCGCTCATGTGTCCTGTGCATGACCGGCAGTCGGAGGTCATTCGCAAGTGAACCTTGGAGGACGAAACGATGGACGAGCAATTCAAGCAGCACGGGGCCTTCAGTTGGTGTGAGCTGATGACCACGGACGTGGACGCATCAAAAGCCTTCTACACCCGGTTGTTTGGCTGGGACACGGAAGCCATGGAGATGCCGGGCATGACGTACACGGTGGTCAAGGTAGCCGGCAAGGGGATCGGTGGCATCATGGCCATCCCGGAGGAAGCCCAGGGGATGCCGCCAAGATGGGGCGCCTATGTCACGGTCGAAGACATTGACACCACGGCGAACACGGCGGTGGAACTGGGCGCACAGCTCCTGGTGCCGCCCCGGGACATTCCCAATGTCGGACGCTTCTGCGTCATCCAGGACCCGCAGGGTGCCATCATCAATGCGATTTCGTACGTCATGGATTGACCGCGGCGCTGGCAGGGGAGGCGAAGCGCGAGGTGTTGGCGGCCAGTGAGCGCGATGCGCCACCCCTTCACGAGGGACTAGAGGCGGTATGCCGAGCAATTGAGGGCAGCAGTTGAATTATTTTCATGACCCAACGGTTGTGGGTGTTGCCGTAGCCTCCGACATTGCTGAAGCAACATTTACCCGACCCTATCCAAGGAAGCGAGGTGGAAGATGAAGATGCTACTCACGGTGGAAATCCCGCACGAACCTTTCAACACCCTGGTCAAAAACGGGCAAATTGGCGAGGTCATGGGCCGAATCCTCGACGCCATCAAGCCCGAGGCCGCCTATTTCACCGAACAGGATGGAACACGCGGGGGGATTTTCGTGATCAACCTTGAGAACCCCTCGGACGTGCCCGCTTTTGCAGAGCCCTTCTTCCTGAACTTTCAGGCCAAGTGCAAATTTCGCATAGCGATGACCCCTGAGGATTTGCAGCAAGCGGGATTGGAGGAAATCGGCAAGAAATGGGGGTGACCCGCGGATCGTGAGTCCGAGGCCACTACGAGGTACGAGGCCGGTGAGACTGACCCAAACGACCGAACCACTACGGCGTGGGTTTTTGTGCCATCGCTGTATAAGGCTACCTCTGGGTCCGACCGTCTCCCCCGTATATATGAGGGTTGATGACGTCACTTCCGCACTTCTCGCCGGCGACGATCGCTTCATCATTGCGCCGAACGCATTCCCAATCGGACAAGGTCCAATCGGACTTTTGAAGGAAGGCACGACCGGCTTGTTGGCACTCAGCTTTGGTGGTGAAGGTGGGGCCCATAGCCGAAAAAATGTGCCCGTGGGCGACAAATAGGATGACCAATGTATTAAATGCGGTCATGGAGTTTCTTTTTCCTGAGCAAAAGTATGACGTACATCGCTGGTCTCAGAGCCTTTGGTAAAGATCGTGGGAGAAGATGGCCTGGTGGCTACCCCGCCGCAGCTTGGAGACGTGGTCCACGATCATCTCCAGCAATTGATCGGACTCCACCTGGCTTATGCGCTCGATACCGAGCGACCTGGAGAGATGCCAGCGTGTGTGGGAGAGTAAGCAACCTTCGATACGGGAGTCATGACAGCAGGCCGCGATCTATACACAGTGGAGGCTGGCTGCAATGCGGGGAGCGCCCGGTTTAGGAACGTCGTCGGGGCTGAAGGGTCTGACGGCGGCCTGCGCCCCGGGCACCCCATCGAGCTTCAGCCCGCCCTCGCTCTCGCGCACGGCAGAGGAGTCCCACCAGGGTGGTTCGGCAGGTTCAGCGGTGTGACAAACTTAAGGGACGGCATTTGTACACTTTGAAGGTTTCCTGGCCCACGGCCGGCCTGGTCTCCTTCACGAGCGTGTCGCCACCAAGGTCCACGGCATCGTTACGCGCGAGCTGCAAAAGGTCGGCATCAACGTCAGCGACACTGCGATCATAGAAACCCACCTTGGCCAGGACGCTCATGGTGGTCACGCCGCCGACCTGGCATTGGCCCACCTGCGTCGCCTGGGCAACCGACACGCGCTCTGAACGCGGCCGCACATCGACCACGTTGGTGACGCAACCGCCTTGTAGAACCGTCAAGGCGGCAATGCCGCTGATCACAAATACCCGCATCGGAATTCGTATGGGACTCTGATGCTTGTAGATACCACACACAGGCTTCTTCACGTTGATGGTGCTCTTCAAGGTTGGATTTGTCCTGCGTAATTCTCCCCGACCAGCATGACTGGGATATGAATGAGTGTGATCCGGCGCCAAGTTGACTGGTTGCGATGCCGAGGGTTCCTGGGCCGCGGGCTTGGTGGCGTCTCGCAGGAAGGACTACAGGCACGCTTGCGCCCAACGCGTCATGCGTCTCGCAGCACCGGAATTCGTCCGCCGCTTCCTGCTCCACGTCCTGCCAGAGGGTCTGAAGCGCATGCGCTATTACGGCTATCTCAGTAACCGCCACCGCGAGACCCAACGCGCCGGCTGCCGGCAACTGCTGGGCGCGACCCAGCCACCTCGCACCGCAGCCTGCCCGGACGAGCGCGACCGCCTCGCCCGGCTCACCGGTATCTCCCTCTGGGTCAAGCCCCTTCTTTACTTTTTCTTCGGATAGTCGAGCGCAACTTTCGCGGGCTTGACTGCACCGATGGTCGACCATGACTTCGTCTCGAACGTGAACTGTGCGACCGCGCACGTTGGCATCAGGGTAACCTCGCTGGACAAGCGATGCGCAAGGTCGGTGAGCTCGGGGTCGTGGCCAAAGAGCATCACGCACTCCAGCTTGTCACTGAGTTCACCAATAACTCCAAGCAGGGCCTCAGCCTCGGTGGCATACAGGCGGTAATCCACAACGATATCTTTAGCCTTGTAATCGAGTTCGTTGGCGATGATTTCGGCCGTCGAAAGCGCCCGACGCGCGGGACTCGACAGGATCAAGTCTGGCTTCACTTGGCGCTTCGCTAAGCGCTTTCCCATCATGGGTGCGTCACGTTTCCCGCGGTCGGCCAACGGCCGCTCCTTGTCAGGCAGGGCAACGTCTTCCCAACTCGACTTGGCATGGCGAACAAGGAATAGCGTTCTTTTCATTGAGCCCTCTGCGACGGCCATTCGTCGGCATTTTGCCATCGTCACCCGCACCGCCACCTAGGCATCGGGTGATACCCGCCCGGTCCGATAAAGCTGCCGGCCACTGGTGGCACCGATCTCGGGTGACGTGCCACGGTGCAAGCGATATTCCAGTTGCTTGCCACCTTGCGCTGGTGGGGTCGAACCCCTTCCCGCCCGTGCCGGGCAGGCAGACTCAAACTCCATACACCCAGTCATTTCGATCCTGACGGAAACAGACTTCTCGCGCGTAAGTGGGTACAGCAGGCCGGGTCCTCAACGGCATTGAAATTACTTGATTGATTTTGTCGAGTATGGGTGTAAAAGTGGTTCATGTGGTGCGCCAATCTTGCCAGCACCAGTCATGAAGCACCCATTCGCAAAAGGAAATGGTATGGACGCCTCCGCCCCGCGACTGATGCAGAGCGCTGAACACGAGTTACCCACCGCGCCGCTCGCCGCTGGTGACAGAGGGAC
>JBJKSP010000041.1:0-7360 GCA_046703865.1 Thiobacillaceae bacterium | reverse complement strand
GAGGAACGCTCGGCCATTGAGCGCTTGGTGGCCTCGCTCCGGGAGACCCTGAACACGGATGACCCGGCCGCGGTGCAGAAGGCCGCCGAGGCCCTCAACCAAGGCACCGTGGAGTTCGCTGCCCGGCGCATGAATGCCAGCGTCAGGAAGGCGCTCACGGGCCACAGGCTGGAAGAATTCAAGGTCTGAACATACGCCCCATGCCGTTGAGTCTCAGCAGATTCGATCCGGAGTTCATCGCCGGCCTGCGCGCCCGCCTGGACCATCACCCCATCTACGGCGCCCTGCGCACCGTGGACGACCTGC
Source organism: Thiobacillaceae bacterium (assembly GCA_046703865.1). Classification (GTDB taxonomy): domain Bacteria; phylum Pseudomonadota; class Gammaproteobacteria; order Burkholderiales; family Thiobacillaceae; genus JBJKSP01. The sequence continues at coordinate 7,054 of JBJKSP010000041.1, read as the reverse complement.
GCGTGTTCATGCAGCACCACGTGCACTCCGTATGGGACTTCATGTCCCTCATCAAGTACCTGCAACATGCGGTGGCGCCCGCCCGCTGGCCCTGGACGCCCGGCGAGGATGCCGCGGTGCAGCGCTTCATCAACGAACTGGTGCTGGAAGAAGAGACCGACCAGAACGCCCCCGGCCAGGTCAGCGAGTTCGCCAGCCATTTCATGCTCTACATCGCCGCCATGCGGGAAGTGGGCGCGAATGCCGGGGACATGCTCCGCTTCGTTGACAGGGTGCGCGAGGCGGGGATCCAGGCAGCTCTTGACGAAGGGCTGGCACCCGGGCCCGCCGGGGAGTTCAACCGTACCACCTTCGCCTTCATCGACAGCGGTCGGCCCCATGCGGCGGCGGCCGCCCTGGCCCTGGGCCGCGAGCACATCATTCCGGCCATGTTCCGGGCCTTCCTGGACAGGATGGCCGTCACCGAGGCCCAGGCGCCCATCTTCCACTTCTATCTGAAGCGCCACATCCACCTGGACGAGGACTTCCACGCCCCGCTGTCCCTGCGCCTGCTGGAGGCCCTTTGCCGCGGCGACGAGACCCGTCTGCGGGAGGCCCGCGAGGCGGCGGTGCAGGCCGTGGAGGCACGCGTGGCTTTCTGGGACGGGGTCATGGCCGCTCTGCCCAGCCGACAGGCGCAACCGGAAATCGCAGCATGCCCCAACTGATCGTTCTGCCCCATGTGGAAATCTGCCCCGACGGCGCCGTCATCGAGGCCGAGAAGGGAAAGTCCATCTGCGACAATCTCCTGGAGCACGGCATCGAAATCGAGCACGCCTGCGAGAAGTCGTGTGCCTGCACCACCTGTCACGTGGTGGTGCGGGAAGGCTACGGCAGCCTGCCCGAGGCCAGCGAGACCGAGGAGGACCTCCTGGACAAGGCCTGGGGCCTGGAGCCCACCTCGCGCCTGTCCTGCCAGGCCGTCGTGGACGACCAGGACCTGATCGTCGAGATCCCCCGCTACAGCATCAACATGGTGAAAGAGGCGCACTGACCCGCACCTGCCTGGTGCGCCCGGCATGCCTCCCGGATTCGTGCCCGCTCGGAATCCGGCTGCCGGCGGGCTTTCCGGAGTTTGAGGGGGGCTGGCACGGTTTCTGCACGCTCATTGCAAGGAGGTTAACCATGAAATGGACCGATACCCTGGATATCGCCATCGCCCTGGCGGAACACCACCCGGACGTCGATCCGCGCTACGTGCGCTTCACGGACCTGTACCGCTGGGTCATGGAACTTCCGGATTTCGGCGACGATCCCAACCGGTCCGGCGAGAAGATACTGGAGGCCATCCAGATGGCCTGGATAGAGGAAGTGGATTGACGGCTCGATCCGGTCTGTTTCCAGCCAGAATCACAAGGAGGCAACCATGGAACCCATGCTGGAACCCGCAAGTCACGAGCCCCTGTGGCAGCAATGGCAGGGGGTGCTCGATCCGGCGCTGCTTGAGTCCCGCTATACCCTGCACCTGACCCGCAGGCTGGGCCACGTGCTCAAGCTGTGGTCGGTCCGGGAGTTCAGCACGCCGCCGGTGCCGGCACTGAACATGACCCATGGCACCGTTTGGACCGTGCCCATCCCCGCCGCGGACTCCGCAAGTCCGCGGCCGTTCCTGGTGGACGAGAGGCACCTCCACCAACTGCCATTCAAGATCGACCGGGAATTCAAGCGCTGTTATTCCTGCCTGATCAATGCCTTGAACGACCGCATCGAGGACCGTGGGACACACGCCCTGGCGGTGCGGGACAGCCTGGCGCTCACGGCACTGCTGCCCTCGTCCTTCCTGCTCGCCCCCCTGGCGGAAGGGGGTGAGGGGCACGCCTCATCCGAAGTGTTCGAGGCGTGGGGTATCCCTTCCCAGCGGGTGGCGGCTGAAGACCCCTATGTGCAGCATCACCGCGACACCCTGCGTGAACTGATTTCCGCCGCCGGCCTCTCGTCCCAGATGTGGGCCGGCATGCGGCTGGCGGTGGTGCAACTGGACATGCCCGGCTTCATCTGTTCCGTCACTACAGAGGGCAAGCTCACCATCGAGGGCGTCTGCAACGGCGAGCTTTGCGATACGGGCGGCGGCGATTTCTGGTCCGGGACCCGGGCCTACTGGTACGAAGTCTGAGGGGAGCGCGCGGGTTTGTAGGAGCGGCTTCAGCCGCGATCAGCCTGTGTGGCGGCGATCGATCGCGGCTGAGCCGCTCCTACAGGTTATGGTATCCGAATGGGGGGATCCGGTTTCTCGGCTAGAACGACTCGTCCGGACGCAGATGGCGCCATTGCCCCAGGGGCAGGTCGCCCAGCCGCACCCCGCCGATGCGCACCCGCTTCAGGCCCGTCACCCTGAGCCCCACCAGTTCGCACATGCGCCGGATCTGGCGCTTGCGGCCCTCCCTGAGCACGAAGCGCAGCTGATCCTCGTTCAGCCACTCCACCCGGGCCGGCTTCAGGCTGCGGCCATCCAGGGAGAGCCCGTGATTGAGCAAACGCAGCCCCCGGGCGTCGAGCCGGCCCTCCACCCGCACCAGATACTCCTTTTCGACCTGGGAGTCGTCACCGATGAGCTGCCGGGCGATGCGGCCGTCCTGGGTCAAGATCAACAGTCCGGTGGAATCGATGTCCAGCCGACCGGCCGGGGCCAGGCCCTTGAGCATGGCGGGGCTGAACGCCGGGCCGCCGCTGCCCTGCCACTGGCTGTCCCGGCGGATCAGGGTCACCGCGGGTTGGTGGCCCGGCTCCGGCTGGCCCGAAACGTAACCCACGGGCTTGTGCAGCAGCAGGGTCACGCGGCGCTGTTGCTGCCGGTCGGCCTCCCGCGCCAGGCGGATGTCGCAGCCCGGGTCCACCCGGGTGCCCAGGACGTCCACCTTGCGGCCGTCCACGAACACCCAGCCCCGCTCGATGTAGACGTCCGCCTCGCGCCGGGAGCACAGGCCGCGCTCGGCCATGAGCTTGGACAGGCGTACTGCTTCGGACACGTCGTGGATCAGGGCCGGGCTCGATGCACCCAGTCGGCCCCCAGGCTGCCCCAAAGCCCTTCCAGATAGGCGGGCGATTCGGTTTCGGCCAGCCGGGAGCGCGCCGTCTCCAGCATGGCCCGGCAATGCTCGACGCCGTCCGGTCCGCAGCGGGTGTCTGCCTCCGCCAGAAAGGCCGTGATGTAGTTCACCTGGCGCCTGCACAGGGCGGCATCGCGCTGTTGTTTGATGCGCAGCCGCTCCCGGTACCAGTCGCTCTCCAGGAGCGCCTCCTTCGTGAACATGCGGCGGATGTCCGGGTGTTCGACGCCCATGCCCTGGTACTGGCCCTCCGCCATGATGTGCAGCAGGGCCCGGAGCGGCGGGCAGGCGTCCTCCACCGAGCCGTCCTCCAGGTAGCCCAGGGCCGCACGCCGCTGGGATTCGACGATGTGGTCGATCCCGGCCGCGAAATTCTCCCGGTCCTGGGTCTCGGGTCGCAGCATGGCCTCGTCGAACACCCCCATGGGGTCGTCGAAGATCTTGCCCAGGAAGGCATGCATGAAGCGAGGGGTGATGCGCCAGCCCAGGCGGCTCGCCAGCACCTTCCGGCCGTCGTGCTCGAAGTCCGCGAGCCTTTCCAGGTAGCCCCGTTCCATGAGGCGGCGCGCGTCCCGCTGTTGGGGGGAGAGCCGGCACCAGATCTCCGGCATGAAGAAACTCACGTCGTGGTCCACGCGCCGGTTGGGCCCGATGTGCCCCGCCGCCGTGGTGAAGCCGTCGTGTCCGCACAGGATGAAGGACACCAGGGCGTTGTTCAGGTCCGCGGTGTAGGAGAGGGCGTTGAAAGGCCCCTTGGTGAGCGCCCCTTCCGAGCCCGCCCCGGTGGTGGAGGGCGACTTGCCGCTCAGGCTCGCGATGAAGTCCATGAACAGCTCGGGCAGTTCCTGGTAATGGATGGGACCGTATACCGCCAGGGGGCGGATGCCGGGCCGGGGCGGATTGTTGCGCCGTCCGGGCAGCACGGCGTCGACGGGGAAGTGCACCGGCGCCTGGGCGGGCAGCCTGCGGGCGAGACGGGTGCCCATCTCGGCCACGTACTTGTCCAGGGGACTGGCCTGGTCGGGCCGTTCCTGCAGGTAGCGTACGTTGGGGCTGGGTTTGCCGTCGACGATGCGGGGATGGGCTGAGGAGACGAAATAGCCGTCCTCCTGGGCCGCCGCCGTGATGAGGTCCCGCATGGGATAGGTGTATTGGTGGAAGCCCACCACCTCCTCAGTGAGTGCCTGCGCATCCGCCTGGTTCAGGGGCTCGAAGTTGGAGATGAAGTTGCCGGGCCGGGTCAGGTCCAGCTCGGTCTGGGCATCCAGGCCCCGGTGCTTGGCGTCGTCGGGACGCTGGAACAGGCGCGCCTCGCAGTTGGCCACCACCTTCACCGCGGTGGCGTGCGCCAGGGCCGGATTGGCGTGCAGCAGACTACCGGCGGGCAGGGTGGCGGACACGGCGATGTCGTCGGCCAGTTGAACCTTCCGGGCACCCACGAAGTCCTGGCGGGTCTTGTACACGCGCCAGGCACCGTCATCCAGGCGTCCGATGCGCAGGAAGCTGGCCTCCAACTGGCGGCGGTGGAACTTCAGCTCGTGGGCGGGGTGGCCGTTGACGATGTCCACATGGAAGTGCTCGCGCCAATCGTCGCCCCATTCCGGGCGGTAAAAGCGCTTGATGACGAACACCAGGGCACGGATGTGGGGCGGGATGGTTTCCAGCCAGGCGTTGTATTCGTCCGTGTATTCCTCCGAGGGCGTGAGCAGGCGGATCACCGAACCCAGGGTGCGCTCGGGGTCCAGCACGCCGCGGGTATCCGGGCCGTCGGGGGAAGTCTCGCGGAATCGGTCGGAATAGTCCCGGGCCACCAGGGCTTCCACCCGGTCCAGGTCGGTCTTCAGGTCCTGCACGTAGAACGGTCCGGACAGCACGGCACTGGACAGGGATTTGGAGATCTCGGATTTGCCGCCGCCGGATACGGTGCAGGGCTTGTAGCAGAAGGTGCCTTCCGCCTCCGTGCCCACCAGCCGCCAGGAAGGGGCGTGGGGGTGCTTTTCCAGGTGCACCTTGAAGCCGCTGGGATAGAGGTAGGTGTGGCCCGCCAGGAGCTTGATCCCCCTCGTCTCGCCCTCCTGGGTCCACTCGGCCCGCTGCCCCAGCAGGTCCAGATGGGCATCCATCGGCAGATAGACCACCTGGGGGTGGCGCTTGTCGACGCCATGGCCCTCGGGCCGGAAGTCGATGATCTCGCCGTAACGCTCGCGCAGCTCGGCCATGCTGTGGCCGCCGGCCCGATAACGGCTGTCCAGGCTGTAGTTGTCCCCCAGGTTGGAGCTGGGAAAGGCCAGGGCCCCGCCCGAGTGCTCCTCTTCCACGCCGCCCAACAGGTTGGCGGCATAGCTGATCTGGGACTTGATCTCCTTCTTGCTGTAACCGTAATAATTGTCTGCGATGAGGGTGACGATCACCCCCTCCATGTCCCGGCACACCAGCTTGAAGGCCTGACCGTCGTTGTACGGTTCTGCCTCGTCCCGCCAGCACATCCCGTCCCGTCGCTGGCGCTCCGTCGCATTGTCCCAATGGGGAAGGCCCAGGGCCTTCTTGGTGATGCCGGTCAAGTGGGGCGCCAGGATCACGCAGCCCGTGTGGCCGGACCAGTGCTCCACGTCCAGGCCCGCATCGTTGCTGGGCAGATAGGGGTCGCCGGCGTTGCCGAAGATGCGCTCCACGAAATCCAGGTTGGACACCAGCCCGCCGGGGGCGAAGAAGCGGGTCTCCATCCGCCTCTCCGGCATCACGCCGGGCACCCCGGGCGAGATCAGGGGGCGCAGCAGGAGGGAGATCCACAGCTCGGCCTGGTCATCCTGGGTGGCCGTGAAGGGCAGGCGCAGCAACGCTGGCGGAGGCTGCAGCGCGGCCTGGAACAGGGCCGCGAAGGTGGCCGCGGGCACGGCCTTCTTGTCCTGGGGAATGGGCAGGCCGCCCTCGGCGATGTGGAACACGCCCTGGGTGGTGCGACGGTCCTTGGCCGGGTTGTGAAGCACGCCCTGCCTCACCCGGTAGGAGGTGAGCCAGTCCGATTCGAAGCGGTCCCCGTCCGCCGGCAGGGACAGTTCCGCCGCCAGACCGGGGCGGTCCAGCACAAAGCTGGAGGCGGGCAGTTCCACCGTGGTGGCCACGCCGCTGCGGCGCAGGTAGGTGTTGAGAAAATCCTGGATGCGCCGGTCCGCGGGGCAGCGATAGCCCCGAAGCAGGCGGCGGTGCTGGCGGTAGTTCCGGAGCAGGTCGTCGGCGATGTCCAGCAGGTCGTCCGAGTCCCCCTGCCAGCCCGGCTGGCCCAGGGCGGCCAGTTGCAGGTTGATCTGGCGGATGTGTCGCAGACGTTCGGGCGAAATGGGGCGTCGCGCCTGGCGAAAGGCGTGGGGCAGGTCGTCTTTCATGATTTTGCCGGCTGGAAAGGTACGGGGCCTATTCTCGCATTTCTCGCCCGGTCCTTCATTGCAAAAAGCGCGGAAAGCCCCATGCAAGCAATGGCTTATGGCGGTTTATGCCCTGAAATCAGCGTCTTGGCCGGCCCTCTTGAGGCAGAGTCCCCAAGGGCCGGCGGAGCGGCAGGCTCAGGCCCCGCCCTGGGCCTCCACCTCCCGCCTGATGACCGCCAGCTCTTCCCGCGGGTCCGCCCATTCGCCGTAGCCGTGCCCCGTGCGCGCATACCAGTAGCGGCTGTTCCACGCGTCCCCCTCGATCTTGTGCAGCACCGCGTGGACCCAGCAGGCCATGGGGTCCGACTCGTCCCGCTGCACGATCTCGTGGGACTTGTGCCAATCGCCGGCCAGGGCGGCGTCGATGGCGGTGATGAAGTCTTCGTTTTGCATGGTCACGATTTAGGTAGGCGGTTTCAAGTTCCAAGTGCAACGTTAGAAGAATGCTTATTGGCGTGAGCCTCCTGGGCCTTTTTGAGCAACTCGGCATAGACCTCGAAAGGAGAGCGAAAACTGTGACCTGAATCCGTGAGTGTCATTGTC
>JBJKSP010000040.1:0-5489 GCA_046703865.1 Thiobacillaceae bacterium | reverse complement strand
TCATAGGTCTTGGCGGCCGAAAACCCCATGTCGCCGGTCGAGAGCGTCACCACGCGGTAGGGCAGCTCGAGTGCCTGAAGGACCGCCTCCGCCGCGCCGGTGAGGGCTTCGAGCTCGTCGAACGAGGTCTCGGGCGTGGCGAGATGGACCAGCTCCACCTTGTCGAACTGGTGCTGCCGGATCATGCCCCGGGTGTCCTTGCCGTAGGAGCCCGCCTCCGAGCGGAAGCAGGGGGTATGGGCCACCAGTCGGATGGGCAGGTTTTCGGCGGGAATTATCTCGTCGCGCACGATGTTGGTCACCGGCACCTCGGCGGTGGGGATGAGGTACATCCCGTTGTCGAGCTTGAACAGGTCCTCCTCGAACTTGGGCAACTGTCCCGTGCCCCGCATGGAATCCGCGTTGACCATGTAGGGGACGTAGACCTCCTCGTAGCCGTGCTCCCGGGTATGGGTGTCCAGCATGAACTGGGTCAGGGCACGGTGCAGGTGGGCCAGATCCCCGCGCATGAGCACGAACCGGCTGCTGGCCAGCTTGACGGCGGTGGGGAAGTCCAGCAGGTCCAGTCCCTCGCCGATGTCCACGTGGTCCCTGGGCGGGAAGGGGAACTTCCAGGGCGTCCCCACCCGCCGCACCTCTTCGTTGTCTTCCGGGACCTTGCCCACGGGGACGCTTTCGTGGGGCAGATTGGGGATGGTCAGGAGCATCTGGGCAAGCTCGGCCTGGATGTCTTCCAAACGCGTCTCCATGGACTTGAGTTCGTCCCCCAGGCCGGCCACCTCCGCCATCATGGGGGCGGCGTCTTCGCCCTTGCCCTTGGCGATGCCGATCTGCTTCGAGAGCTGGTTGCGCTTGGCCTGAAGGTCCTGGGTGCGGGTCTGGATGTCCTTGCGTTCCGCTTCCAGGGCCTTGATGCGCTCCGTGTCCAATTGGACGCCGCGGCTGGCCAGGCGGTCCGCGACGGTGGCGAGGTCCTTGCGCAGGAGTTGGATGTCGAGCATGGAAAACCGTGTTAACGAGCGGGGAAATGCGGCATTTTACCTGCCGCGGCGTTACATGGCCTGTTCCATCGCCGCCTTGACCTCCCGGTAGGCCTGTTCCGTGGCTTCCAGGTCACTGGCGAGCGCCGTCCAGTCGCCTTCCTTGGCGGCGGCTTCGGCCCGACGTGACCGTTCGGTGAGCGCCTCGGCGCCCACGTATGCCGCTGCCCCCTTGAGCTGATGGGCAAGCCGGGCGCACTGCCTGGCGTCACGGCGGGTCACGGCGTCTCCCAGCTGGTCCAGGATCTCCCGGCTGCTCTGGATGAACAGCGCCAGCATCTCGCGCAACTGGTCCTGATCCTGGCGACAGGTTCGGCGGATCCTTTCCAGGTCGAATGGCGCCGCCGTTTCCGCAACCGCGGGAGAGGGCGTGTTCCCGCCCCCCTTTTCGGTCTTCGGCACCAGCCAGAGGGACAGGGCCTTGGCCAGGTCTTCCTCCCGCAGGGGCTTGGCGAGATAGCCGTCCATGCCGGATTTCCTGCAGGTCTCGGTGTAGTCGGCCATGGCGTTGGCGGTGAGGGCCACGATGGGCACCCGCGGCAAGCCCTGTTCGGCCTCCCGTGCCCGGATGGCGCGGGTGGCCGCCATGCCGTCCCATTCGGGCATCTGGCAATCCATCAGTATCAGGTCCACCCCGCCCTGGCAGTATTTTTCGTAGGCGACCCGGCCGTCGTCGGCCAGGATGGGTTCGATACCCAGGTTCTCCAGCATGAAACGGGTGAGTTTCTGGTTGACCGGGTTGTCCTCCGCCACCAGGACCCGGGCATGCTCGAATCTGGCCCTGGCGGCGCCTTTGGGCCTCTCCGGGCTGGGGGCCTCTGTGGCTTCCAGGGGCAGATCCAGGTGGAAGGCGCTGCCCTGGCGCGGCCTGCTCTCGACGCTGATGCTGCCGCCCATCAGGTCCGCCAACTGGCGACAGATGGTCAGACCCAGGCCCGTTCCGCCGTAGCGTCGGCTGGTGGAACCGTCCGCCTGGGCGAAGGCCTCGAAGATCCTTTCCCTGGCGTGGGCGGGGATGCCGATGCCGGTGTCGCGCACGGTAAACCTGAAACCGTCGCGGCCGTTGGCGCGGCGGCGTTCCACCACCAGGCGGATCTCCCCGTGGTCCGTGAACTTGATGGCGTTGTCCAGCAGGTTGAGCAGGATCTGACGTAATCGCAAGGGATCGCCATGAACCCATTGGGGGGCCTGCTCGCGTCTGTCCAGCACCAGGGCGAGCCCCTTGGCCTGGGCGCGGGGTTGGTAGAGCTCGACGATGTCCTTGAGCAGGAGATCCAGATCGAAGGGGATGTGCTCAACGGTCAGCCGGCCGGCCTCGATCTTGGAGAAATCCAGCAGGTCGTTGATGATGCGGAGCAGGGACTCGGCCGAACGCGACACCGATTCCGCATATTCCCGTTGGCGCGGCTCCAGGGCGGTGTCCAGGAGCAAGTGGGTCATGCCGATGATGCCGTTCATCGGGGTGCGGATCTCGTGGCTCACGTTGGCCACGAACTGGGATTTCAGCTCCGCCGCGGCCACGGCCTCGTCGTGTGCGGCCTGCAGGGCGGCCGCGGTCTCGCGCTGGGCGGTGTCGTCGCGGATGATGGCCTGGATGAAGGTCTTGCCGTCCAGTTTCATGGAATGCAGGGCGATCTCGGCAGGGAACTCGCTGCCATCCGCGCGACGGCCCTGCCAATCGAACACGACATGGCCCTGCTCGGCGGCTTCGCGCAGATGCCTGGCGGACGTTTCCAGGGCCGTGGACCCGTCCGGCTGGACCGGCGCGCCCAGGTCTTCGGGCCGCTTGGTCAGGAATTCCGCTACCGATCCGATGCGGAATATCTCCAGGGTGGCCGGATTGCATTCGGTGAAGCCGCTCTGATCCAGGATCACGATGCCGTCGGTGTTGGTCTCGAACAGGGTCTGGAACTTGGTGCGTTCCCGCTCCGTCCCGGCAGCCAGGCGACCCGTGCGCCTCATGACACCCGCGGAAACCAGCACACCCACGCCGGCAGAGGACAGACCCAGCAGCAGCATCAGCCATCGGGTATTCAGATACGCCTGTTGTGCCTCCCCGGCGGCCCGCTGGGTGTTTTCCTTCTGGATCGCGATGAGTTTGTCCAACAGGGTCACCAGCTGGCGCTGGAAGGGGAGGGCCTTGCGCCGCAGGACGTCGAAGGCCAGGAAGGTGTAGCCATCCATGCCCAGATCCACCACCTTGGTCATGATGGGCCTGTTCACTCGGGTGACGGCATCGATATCCGCCATCACCCTCTCCTCCGCCGGCAGGGTGAGCATGGCACCCAGCTTCAGCCGCGTCTTCTGATAGGACGACCCGTAGCGGTAGAACCGCAGCATCTCGTCGTCCTTTTCGAAGGGGTCGCTCATGACCACGATGGACAACATGGAGATGGCCCTGTCCCTCAGGATGTCCCGCATCTGGTTGGCCAGACTGCTCTTGACGTTGTTGTCTCGGACGATGTGTTCCAGCCGATCGTTGATCGCCGCCATCTCCCGCAGGCCGACGACGGTGAGGGCCGCGATCAGCAGGAGTGACAGCGCGAAGCCCGCCCCGACCGTGGTGATCAGTCGGCGGACCAGGAGGACGTTGTGCCTGAACATGCCGGGAGTTTAACGTCGGAGAAACGGAGAGGGTTCGGGCCGGATCAGGATCCGGACCTTGTTGTTGACAAGGCGATAAGCATCGGACGCCTGGGATCGGCAATCAATGGCACAAGCATCCCATCCGGGACGGGCGGAGCACGCGGGGACGGTTTGCTGAGCCCGGGTTCAGTAGCCCAGCATGTGGGCCGCCTGTACGAACAGGAAGCTCACCCCCCAGGCCAGCGCCAGGGGCCAGACCACGGCCAGGGCCGTCAATCGCCAGTCCTTGGATTCCTGGCGGATGGTGGCGATGGTGGATAGGCAGGGCGTATAGATGAGGGTAAAGAGCAGGAAGCTCATGGCCTGCACCCCGTCCAGGCGCTTGGCCAACAGGGCCTGGAGCTGGTCCGGCCCCGCGCTGTAGATCACGGCCAGGGCACCGATGACGATCTCCTTGGCGACGAAGCCGAACATCAGGGCGACGGCCAGGAGGTTGTCCAGGCCCAGGGGGGAGAACACGGGCGCCATGAAATCGGCCAGGCGTCCGGCCAGGGTGGCGGGGCCGGCAGGCCGTGCGTCGAAGGGGTAATGGGTGAGGAACCACACCATCACCACGCCCAGCACGATGAAGCCGCCTGCGCCCTGGACGAATTGTTTCGTGGCCCGCCAGCTTTCGAACACCAGAAACTTCGCCGTGGGCAGGCGGTAGGGGGGCAGTTCCAGCAGCAACGGCTCGTGGCTTTGGTAGCGGCCGCGCCAGATGAAGGCGGTCAGCATGGCCAGAACGATGCTCAGGGCATACAGGGACACCAGGGCGATGGGCGCGGTGGTGGGGGAAAACACCGCCGTGGTGATGAACAGGAAGACCTGCAGCCTGGCCGAGCACAGGGAAAAGGGGATGATCAGCATGGTGAGCGCCCGCAGGCCCTTGGAGCGCATGATGCGGGTGCCCATGATGGCGGGCACGTTGCACCCGAACCCCATCAGCTGCATGACGAAGGAGCGCCCATCCAGGCCCAGACGGCTCATGAGGGCGTCGGTGAGGAAGGCGATGCGGGCGAGGTAGCCGCTGTCCTCCACGATGGCCATGGCCAGGAAGAACAGGGCGATGACGGGCATGAAGGTGAGTACCGTGCCCAGCCCGTCGTAGAGGCCTTCGGCGACGAAGCTCTTGAGCCCGATGGGCAGGTCGGCCAGGGCCGGGTCCAGCCAGGCCTCCTTGACGTGGCCCATGATCCACTCCATGCCGTCCTGGAGCGGGGTGCCCAGACCATAGACCACCTGGAACAGCCCGTACATGATCAGGAAGAACAGGGGGATGCCCAACCACGGGTGGAGCATGGCCCGGTCGAGTTTGTCGGTCACGGTGGCCGGCAGCTGCACGGGGGCATGCACGCTCTGGTTCACCAGCCGGTCGAGCTGCAGGGAGATGTGCTCGTCCTCCTGAAACGCGGGGGTGTCCACGCGCCTGAGCTCCGGGTGGGCACGCAGTTGCTCCTCCAGGGCCTGCTTGGCATCGGGGCAGTGGGTGCCGAACTTGGCGGAGATGAGCCGAACCGGGCATTCCAGGGCGCTTTCCAGGCTCTCCAGGTCGATGCGGATGCCCAGATTGCGGGCCTCGTCGGACATGTTCAGGATCAACAGCATGGGGATGCCCAGCTGCTTTGCCTGCAACGCCAGGGCGAGCTGGCGGTCGAGCTGGCTGGAATTCAGCACCAGGATGAGCACGTTGACCGGCTGGGTCTCCAGAAAACGGCGCACCACCTGCTCGTCTTCGGAGAAACCGTGCAGGTTGTACACCCCCGGCAGGTCCACCACCTCCACCATGCTGCCTGCCAGCAGGAGCTTGGCGGTGAGCAGGTC
>JBJKSP010000039.1:0-9879 GCA_046703865.1 Thiobacillaceae bacterium | reverse complement strand
GGGGGCCAGCCTGGCCGGCCTGCTGGTCTACGCCCACGAACACAACCCTGAGCTGCGCATGCGCAGCTCAGGGTTGTGTTCGTGGGCGTAGACCAGCAGGCCGGCCAGGCTGGCCCCCAGTTCCTCGGCGGCCGCACTCGCGGCGAACGCGCACAACGCAAGACACAGCAGCGCCTGCCGGGCGCGACGCCTTGCCATCCCGGCACTCAGCGAACGACCGACAGTTCGGAGACGACCAGCGAGGCGCCCGAACTTTCGGCGCGGAACCGCACCTTGTCGCCCGGCTTGACGGCATGGAGCAGCGCCTTGTCCCGCACCCGGAAGGTCATGGTCATGGGCGGCATGCCCAGGTTGGCCAGTTCGCCGTGGCGGATGGTGACCTTGCCCGCGGCCCGGTTCACCTGGCGGATGACCCCTTCGCTCAGGGCACCATGCTCCTAGGCCTTGGCGGCTTGGCCGGACACGGCATGATGATGTTCGGCGGCCAGGACCGGCGCGGCGGGGATCAGGCATAACCCGATCAGGATAGCGGTACGGGCGTTCATCTTCTTCTCCTTTTCTCAGTCATCAATAGCCTCCATGATCCGCGGGCTAGGGTACATGCAAGCCGTCGTTGTCCGCTTACGCGGGTATTCCGCGTCCGTGCCGAGATGCCCGGCCCGGATGGCCGGGCTGTCGCGGTTTGAGGCATGGCGGGGTCCGGGCTTGCCATTTGGACAAGCGGATTATTTTCTCCTCCCACGCCAACGGCAAGCTGACGCGAAGGTGACAAGTTTGTAATCCACCCACACCGGGTGCTTGTGGCAGCATTCCGGACCATGTTGCATCGGAGGCGGTCTTGAAGCTGCTCATCGTGGAAGACGAACCCAAGACCGGCGAGTACCTGAGGCAGGGGCTTGCCGAGGCCGGCTTCGTGGTGGACCTCGCCCGTGACGGCGTGGACGGCCTGCATCTGGCCGTGACCGGGGACTATGACCTGGCCATCCTGGACGTGATGCTGCCCGGTATCGACGGCTGGCAGATCCTCAAGACGCTGCGCGGCATCGGCCGGGAACTGCCGGTGCTCTTCCTCACCGCCCGGGACCAGGTGGAAGACCGGGTGCGGGGTTTGGAGCTGGGGGCCGACGACTACCTGATCAAGCCCTTCGCCTTCGCCGAGCTCCTGGCCCGAATACGCACCCTGCTCAGGCGTGGCAAGGCCCAGAGCGTGCCCGAGGTGCTCAGGGTCGCCGATCTGGAACTGGACCTGCGCCGGCGCAGGGTCGTGAGGGCGGGACATCGCATCGAGCTGACCCCCAAGGAGTTCGCCCTGCTGGAGCTGTTCGTGCGGCACCGGGCCGAAGTGCTGCCCCGGTCGCTGATCGCCTCCCAGGTCTGGGACATGAACTTCGACAGCGACACCAATGTGATCGACGTGGCCGTGCGACGCCTGCGCGCCAAGATCGACGAGGGTTTCGAGCCCAAGCTGATCCATACCGTGCGGGGGATGGGCTACGTGCTGGAGGCCCCCGAGGCTGCCTGAGCCCAGCATGAAGCCGCTGTCCCTCACCGCCCGCATCAGCATGCTTTTCGCAGCCGCCGCCGCCCTGGTGCTGCTGGCGGCCGGCCTGTGGATCTCCCGGGCGGTGGAGGCCCATTTCGTGGAAGAAGACCACCAGGAGCTCACCGGCAAGCTGGAACTCATCCGCCACCTGCTGGCCAAGGCCCATACGCCGTCCGATATGGACGCCCTGGCCCAGGAACTGGACGATGCCCTGGTGGGACATCCCAATCTTTCGGTGGCCGTGGTCAATGCCCGGGGCCGGACCTGGTTCGCCACCACAGGCGCCGACTTCCCCCGCCCCCTGCTCCGGCCCACTCATGAGGCATCGGGCAAGCTGGAGCAATGGATCCAGAAAGGCGTCAGCTACCGCGGCATGGTGGTCCGCATGCCGGTGGAGGACACCGTCTACACCGTGGCCGTCGCCCTGAACATCACCGACCATCTGGTCTTCATGGCCGAGTTCCGCCGTATCCTGGGCCTGGCCATGGCCCTGGCTGCACTGGCCACCGCCGCCCTGGGCTGGGCCGTCACGCGACAGGGCTTGCTTCCGTTGCACGAGATGGCCAACACGGCCACCTCGATCTACGCCGACCGGCTCTCCCAAAGGCTGCCGGCGGAAGGGGTCCCCGAGGAGATCCGTGTCCTGGCCCAGGCCTTCAACGCCATGCTGGCCCGGCTGGAGGATGCCTTTCGGCGCCTGTCCGACTTCTCCTCGGACATCGCCCACGAACTGCGCACGCCGGTCTCCAACCTGATGACCCAGACCCAGGTGGCCCTGGCCAAGCCGCGCAGCCCTGAGGAATACAGGGAGCTGCTCACCTCCGCCATGGAGGAATACGAGCGCCTGGCCCGCATGATCGGCGACATGCTCTTCCTGGCCCAGGCGGACAACCGCCTGGTCGTTCCCCGCCGTGAGAACGTCGACCTGACGCTGGAGGTGGCGAGGCTGCTGGAATTCTACGAGGCCTACGCCGCCGACCTGGAGGTGGGGCTGGCCCAGGAGGGGCAGGCGCGGGTGATGGGGGACAAGCTCATGCTGCAGCGGGCGGTCTCCAACCTGCTCTCCAACGCCCTGCGCCACACGCCCAGGGGCGGCACCGTGCGCGTGCGCCTGTCGGAGGGCGATCGCAAGGTCCGCATCGCGGTGGAAAACCCCGGCCCGGGCATCCCGCCGGAGCACCTGCCCCGGGTGTTCGACCGCTTCTACCGCGTCGACCCCGCCCGACGGGAAGGCACCGGGGAGCACACCGGCCTGGGCC
The DNA here is from genome assembly GCA_046703865.1 of Thiobacillaceae bacterium. Classification (GTDB taxonomy): domain Bacteria; phylum Pseudomonadota; class Gammaproteobacteria; order Burkholderiales; family Thiobacillaceae; genus JBJKSP01. The sequence goes on along the minus strand of JBJKSP010000039.1, from coordinate 7,077 downwards.
TGGCCATCACCAAGTCCCTGGTGGAGGCCCACGGCGGCGAAATCCGGGTCGCCTCCGGCAACGGGCTTACCCGTTTCGAGATCGACCTGCCCCCCGCCCCGCCATGAACCACGCCCGGCGCAAGGAATCCTTGGAAACCGTCAGGTAGGCGGCGGCGCCACCCACCCCAAGCCGGGAATCCTGACCATAGGATGCGGCATGCGCGCCTTAATTCGGAGCATCGCCGCGCCGGTCCGTCTCCTCGGGGTGCGGACCACTGTCCTTGATACGAACCAGCGTTTCCACAGGGACCACGGCGACGATGCCGTCGCTGTCCTCGCCGCTATAGGCGGCATGGCAGATGGCATCGACCACGGCCGCCGCTTGTTCGCGGCGAACGAACACCTCCACCTTGGCCTGTTCCGCCAGCCAATCCGGATCGTACAGGTTCTTGTAGTCGCAGTAGCCCTTTACGCGGCTTACGGCCACCTGGCAGGTGCCCAAACGTCGCAACGCCTCTTCGACCGCCTCGAGGCTGTTGATATGAATGATGGCGTTGACTTTGCAGAATTCCATATCGCTCCCCAGGATGATCTTGACTCCTCGATGGATGGGGCTGACGTATCCACATCAGCCGTTCAGCTCACCGTGCTTGCGCAGGCGACCGCGTTCCCACAGCAGATAGACCGCAGGCAGGACCAGCATGGTCAGCACCAGCGAACTGATCATGCCGCCAACCATGGGCGCGGCGATACGGCGCATCACTTCCGAGCCGGTGCCGCCACCGAACATCACGGGCAACAGGCCGGCGACGATCGCCGCGACGGTCATGGAAATCGGCCGCAGTCGCAGCAGGGCGCCGTCCCGCACCGCATCGCGCACGCCTTCGACACTCATTGGGCGCGATGCCTCGACGCATCGTTCGCGATAGGCGGCGACGGATTGGTTGAGATAGACCATCAGGACCACCCCGATCTCGGTGGTCACCCCGGCCAATGCGATGAAACCGACCGCCACCGCCACCGACAGGTTGTAGCCAAGGGAGTACAGAAGCCAGAAGCTGCCGGCCAGTGCCATCGGCAAGGTGCCGAGTATGATCAACACCTGAGGCAGGCTGCGGAACGCCAAGAACAACAGCAGCGCGATCAGCACGATGGTGACCGGCACCACCAAGGCCAGGCTTTTCTCGGCCTTCTGCATGTACTCGTACTGACCCGACCAGCTCAGCGAATAGCCTTGTGGCAGCTTGATCTTCTCCGAGACGAGCTTCTTGGCCGCATTCACGTAGGAACCCACGTCGCGTCCGGCAATGTCCACGTACGTCCAGCCCGTAGGCCGTGCGCCTTCGCTCTTGATCATCGGCGGCCCATCGGCGATGCGTACGTCGGCGACATCGCCGAGTACCACGTGGCCGCCGTGGGCGGTGACGATCGGCAATTGCCTCAGCGTCGCGACCGAATCGCGCCAGTCGCGCGGATAGCGCAGGTTGACCGGGTAGCGGTCGAGTCCCGCGACCGGTTGGGTGACGTTCATGCCGCCGATGGCGGTACGGACCACGTCCTGCACATCGCTGATGTTGAGACCGAGCCGTGCCGCCCGGTTTCGATTGATGTGGATGTCGATATAGCGTCCGCCCGCCACCCGTTCGGAATAGACGGAGGTCGTGCCCGGGACCGTGGGGAGCACTTTCTCCAGTTGCGCGCCGATCTTCTGGATCACCGACAGATCGGGTCCGCCGACCTTGATCCCCACCGGCGTCTTGATGCCGGTGGACAGCATGTCGATCCGGGCCTTGATCGGCATCACCCAGGCGTTGGTCAGCCCGGGCATCTGCACACGCTGCTCCAGCTCGTGGCGGATATCGGCCTTGGTCACGCCGGGGGGCCATTGGGATTTCGGCTTGAACTGAATGATGGTTTCGTCCATCGACAGCGGCGCCGGATCGGTGGCGGTCTGTGCACGGCCCATCTTGCCGAATGCCGAGGCCACTTCCGGCACACTCATGATCAGCTTGTCGGTCTGCTGCAGCACCTGTCTGGCCTTGTCCGCGGAGATGCCGGGGCGTGCGGAGGGCATGAACATCAAATCACCCTCGTCCAGCGGCGGCATGAATTCCGAGCCGAGCCGGCTGGCCGGCCACAGGCCCGCGAGGATCACCAGGATGCCGAAAATCAGCCATGGCCACGGGTGGCGCACCACGCGCCCGATGACCGGCCGGTAGATGGCCGTCAACATGCGATTGATCGGATTGCGGTGTTCAGGCGTGATCCGGCCCCGGATGAAATAGCCCATCAGAACGGGAATCAGGGTGACGGCGAGGAGCGCGGCGGCCGCCATCGAATAGATCCAGGTATAGGCCAACGGCGAGAACATGCGCCCGGCTTGTCCGGTCAGGCTCAGCACCGGGACCACGCTGAGGGTGATGATCAGCAGCGAGAAGAACAGCGGTGGACCCACTTCGGTGGTGGCGATGGTCACCCGGCGCCAATAGTCGGCCGGCCCGGAATGGGGGCTGCCGTCATCGTGCTCCATGTGCTTGTGCAGGTTTTCGATCATGACGATGGCCCCGTCCACCATGGCCCCGATGGCGATGGCGATGCCGCCCAGGGACATGATGTTGGCGTTGAGTCCCTGGACGCGCATGACGATGAAGGCGATCAGGATGCCGACCGGCAGGCTGACGATGGCCACCAGCGACGATCTGAAGTGGAACAGGAAGACGCCACAAATCAGCGCCACCACCAGAAACTCCTCCAGCAGCTTTTCACGCAGGTTAGCGATCGCATTGCCGATCAGTTCCGAACGATCGTAAGTGGGCACGATCTGCACGCCCGGCGGCAGGCTGGCCTTCAACGAGGCCAGCCGGGCCTTGACGCCGTCGATGACCTTCTGGGCGTTCTCACCGTAGCGCATGACGATGACCCCGCCGACCACCTCGCCCTTGCCGTCAAGTTCGGCGATGCCGCGCCGGATCTGGGGTCCGCGCCGCACCTCCGCGACGTCCTTGAGCTGTACCGGCGTGCCGTTCTTGCCGATCTTGAGCGGGACCTCCAGGAGGTCCTTGATGTTCTTGATGTAGCCGCTGGCACGCACCATGTATTCGGCTTCAGCCAGCTCCACCACGGCACCGCCGGTCTCGTGGTTGCCGTTCTGGATCGCCTTCTTCACCTGTTCCAGGGTGATGCCGTATGCGCGCAGCTTGTCCGGGTCCACCACCACCTGGTACTGGCGCACCATGCCGCCGACGGTGGCAACCTCTGCCACACCGGGCACGGTCTGCAGCTGGTACTTCATGAACCAGTCCTGCAGGCTGGTGAGCTGCGCCAGGTCATGCCGGCCTGTCTTGTCCACCAATGCGTATTCGTACACCCAGCCCACACCCGTGGCATCCGGGCCAAGGCTCGGGTGCGCGTCGGAGGGCAGGCTGCTGGCCACCTGGTTCAGGTATTCCAGTACGCGCGACCGGGCCCAGTACAGATCGGTGCCGTCCTTGAAGATGACGTAGACATAGGAGGCGCCGAAGAAGGAATAACCGCGCACCACGGTGGCCCCGGGCACGGACAGCATTGCGGTCTCAAGCGGATAGGTGACCTGATCCTGCACCACCTGTGGCGCCTGGCCGGGATAAGGCGTTTTGATGATGACCTGTACGTCGGACAGGTCCGGAATGGCGTCGACCGGTGTTCGAAACAGCGTGTAGATGCCGCCGGCAATCACGAAGGCCAGCGCCAGAAGCACGAAGGCACGGTTGTGCAGCGACCAGCGGATGAGCGCGGAGATCATCCGTGGCGTCCCTTGTCACCGGCGGATGGCATGGGCATCGACGTCCCGCCGTGCCGGGTACCACTCCCTTTCGGCATGGCTTTGCCGGACATATCCATGCCGGGCATGCCCTTGCCGGCAGCACCAGGTTCTGCCGTCTCCGGGTTCGCGGTACAGCCGGGCTTGCCACCCCCCAGACGCAGTGCGGCGGCGTCCACGTTGGCTTCGGAGTCGATCATGAACTGTGCCGAGGTGACCACGCGCTCGCCGGCCCACAGACCTTTGAGTATCTCCACCCGGTCCCCCATGGTGAAGCCCGCCTCCACCGGGCAGACATCGAAGCGACCACCGCCGAGGGCGACGATCACGCGCTGGCTGTGGCCGGTGCGGATCAAGGCCTGGGAGGGGATATAGAGCGCGTCACGCTGCGGTGTCCCCTGGATGGTGACATGCGCATACATATTCGGCTGCAGGCGCAGGTCCGGATTGGGGAAACGCAGACGTGCCTTGATCGTGCGTGTCGAGGTGCTGACATCGGGATAGACGTAATCGACCACACCATGCCAGTGCTCACCCGGGAAGGCGTCGAAAACCGCGTCAGCTTTCTGCCCTTTATGCAGTAACGCCGCGTCACTCTCGTCGACTTCCACCAGCACCCATACCGTGTGGAGATCCGCCAGTTTCATGATCTGTGTGGCGGGCATGACATAGGCCCCTTCGCTCACACCCAGGCTCATCAGTACGCCGGAAGAGTCGGCCCGTCGCAGCACGTTCTCACTGACCTTGTGCGTGTGTGCCAGGCGCTCGATCTGTGTGGCGGTGAAACCCAATGCGCGCATGCGGTCCCTCGACGCCGCGATCAGCGGCCGGCTGCCGCTGGCCAGGGCGGTCAGATATTCGCGCTCGGCCGTTGCCATTTTGGGCGAGAACAAGGCATAGAGCACTTGTCCCGCATGTACCGTGTCTCCGGCGCTTTTCACGCCCAGCTTTTCCACCCAGCCGGCGGCCCGGCTGTTGACGCTGGTGATGGTGTCCTGGTCGTATCCGACATAACCCACCAGGTCGAGACGGCGGGAAAGCGTACCCCGCCGGACTTCGGCGGTCCGAACGCCCAGGCTGTCGACCACTTCGGGCGCGATCTTCACGTCGCTGGCCGCCTCCCCACTGTTCTCGTCGGCATAGACGGGTACCAGATCCATGCCCATCGGCGACTTGCCCGGCTTGTCGCTGTGGTAGTTCGGGTCCATGGGCGCCTTCCAATACAGAATCTTTCGTTTCGGCGCGGGGGGGGCGGTTGCCGTATTTTCCTGCATCACCGCCGTGCCGCCGTGCTTGCCGACGACGTACCCGGCGATCGCTGCGAGCAGCACGGCGATGACCGCGAGGGGGATCACTGTGGACTTGGTCATGGCGTCTTTAACTCGAAGAGGCTGAGACGGAGGACGGCCATATCGCACCGCCGGTCTTGTAGTTGAGGGCGGCCAACTGGGTGAAGAAATCGGCGCGCGCACGCGCCAGTTCCAGTTCGGCCATCAGGTACTGCCGTTCGGCGGTGATCAGCTTGAGGAAATCCCCCGAACCCGAACCGTAGTCGGCCTCGGCAGCCTGCATGTTGAGCTTGGCCAGCGGCAGCAATTTGTCCTGGTAAAGGTGGATGGTTTGCAGGGCCTGGGCGGCGGTCGCGTGGGCTTGGTCGATGTCGCTCAACAGCTGGTTGCGGACCGTGGCCAGCTTCGCCTGGCTCTCTTGCAGGTGTGCATCGGCCTCGCCCACTTCGCCGCGGTGATTGGCGCCGAATGGGACATTGATGGCGACGCCCACGGTGAACCGCTTGGCGGGCAGGTCCATGATGCTGTTGTAGCCGGCCAGCACGTTGAAGTGCGGGTAGTTGTGCTTGTGCGCCAGATCGACCCGGTCCTGGCTTGCGGTGACGCGGGCCGCCAGGCTCTGCAACATCGTGTTGTGTGCGAGTGCGTCCGCCCGCAAGGCGGCATAGGTCGGCAGCGGGATTTCCTGCGGCAAGTCGGCCGGCGCAGGTACCGTAGTGTCCGGATCGAGGTTCTGCAGGGCGTCGATACCGGCCTGAAGCGTTCGTTGCCTGCGCCCGAGTTCGAAGTCCTGGTTGCGCAGACGGGTCAATTCCACTTCGGCCTGCAACACGTCTTGCTGGGGGGACTGCCCGGAGGCGTAGGCGGCGAGCGCCACCGCGCGCAGATGCGTCACCAATTTGCGGTTCTCTGCATTGATCGCGAGGGCGCGATGTACGTAATACCACTGGGCGTAATCGGCACGGGCGCGGGCGGCGAGCCGCAGACGCAGATCGGTCAGTTGTTGACCCGCAGATTCCGCTTCGGCGGAAGCCATCCTGGTGCGCAGATCTAGGGTGCCGGGCCAGGGAAATTTCTGGCTGATCTGGAATATCTGGTTGAGGCCCTGGTTAGGGCCGTTTGCCGTATTCGGTGCAACCGCGTAGCTCACCACCGGATCATCCAGCGCACCGGCCGACTCGACCTTCGCCCCTGCCGCATCGGCTGCCGCCCGCAGCGCATCGATGTCCGGATTGCGTTGCAGCACCTTTTGCACCAGCAGGTCGGCCGAAAGCGGTGTGGTTGGCGTGTAGCCGTCACCTCCCGCGCCATTGCCGGTTTGCGCGGGGTTCAGCGCAACATCGTTTCCGGCACCCTGTGCATGGAACTCGGCGGCACGAGCCGGTTGAACCCAGGCCATGGCCGCCGGCAGGAGCATTGCCAGTATTGCCGCCTTTGTGCCCCGCCGTCCAAACGCGAACGGATCAGCGCGCATGTTGCAGCCTGACGATTGAAGCGCCCACACCGGTCCCGGCCGCAAGGCGTATACGGTCGCCCGGCTCATGGGCCAGGCCCGTGTACTCGCCTGTCCCCGTGACGGGTACGGTACAGGCCATCACCATTCCCGATTCTGTTTGACGCGTTTGCATAGCCGTACTCCTTTGTCGTCGAACCCAGCGGCATCCGCCGCCATTTCGGGCGATTGGGGCGACAGATGATTGTAGAGAGGGCATGGAGACGCAAAACTGACGCCCAGATGACAAATTTGTAATGCAGATGAAACAACCGCCCCGCGGTAGTCGGTGTACTGCTGTAGATCGAGTAACCCAGGCCCCGTGCCACGTCGACGATCCGTGTGGCGATGTCCGTCGTGGAGAAATGCTTACGGGGGCGGTTTGAACTCGGTGCGCAACGAATCGCTCGGACCCGAAAAATTCACAATGATTCATTTCGCCTGTGCCAGGCGGGAATCGGGACGGAAGGCAGGATTGGGGGGCTTACAGCGCGAAGGATCTGGCCATGACGAGGA
>JBJKSP010000038.1:0-9051 GCA_046703865.1 Thiobacillaceae bacterium | reverse complement strand
GGTGCGGGAATAGCGGTGGGGCTGAAACACCAGAACCAGCCTCCTGTTCGGGAAGGCGCCCCGCGCCGCGGCGAGGGTGGCCGTCATCTCGGCCGGGTGGTGCCCATTGTCGTCCACCAGGGTGAAGGTCCGATCGTCCGGCAGCCGGATCTCGCCAAAGCGCTGGAAGCGTCGACCCACGCCGCTGATGTAGGCCAGGGCCGTCTGCACCGCGCGGTCTGGCAGCTGCAGTTCCCAGGCCACGGCGACGGCGGCGAGGGCATTGAGGACGTTGTGCATCCCCGGCAGGTTGAGGGCCACTTCGATGGGGGAACGCTCCCCGTTGCGCAGGGCCGTGAAATACATGCGCCCGCCTTCCCCAGACCGGATGTCCACGGCCTGGATGGAACAGTCCTCCGTGGTGCCGTAGGTCGTGACCGGTTTGGTGATACGGGGCAGCAGCTCGCGCACCTGGGTGTCGTCCGCGCACAGCACGGCCCTGCCCCAGAAGGGCAGGCGGTGGACGAACTCCACGAAGGCGGTCTTGAGCCGCTCGAAATCGTGGCCGTAGGTCTCCATGTGGTCCTGGTCGATGTTGGTGACCACGGAGATGACCGGGTTGAGGTGCAGGAAGGAGGCATACGACTCGTCGGCCTCCGCCACCAGGTATTCCCCCTGGCCCAGGCGGGCATTGGCCCCGGCGGCCAGCAGCTTGCCGCCGATGACGAAGGTGGGATCCAGGCCGGCCTCCGAAAGCACGCTGGCGATGAGGCTGGTGGTGGTGGTCTTGCCATGGGTGCCGGCCACCGCGATGCCCTGCTTGAAGCGCATGAGTTCGGACAACATCATGGCCCGTGCCACCACCGGGATACGTGCCTCTCTGGCCGCCTGCACCTCCGGGTTGTCATCCTTCACGGCGGTGGACGTGACCACCACGTCGGCGTTCCGGATATGCCCGGCCTCGAGGCCGTGGAACACCTGTGCCCCCAGCCGCCGCAGCCGCGCCGTGGTGGTGCTCTCGCCCAAGTCGCTGCCGGAGACGGCATAGCCCAGGTTCAGCAGTACCTCCGCGATGCCGCTCATGCCGGCGCCGCCAATGCCGACCAGATGCACGTGGCGGACCTTGTGCTTCATGCCGTGTCTCCGACGCGGAGTCGGCAATATTCAGTTCGCAGTTGGCAGCATGACGCTGACTTCGGCTGCCGACTGCCGACTGCCGACTTCCGGCTTGTATTCATTTGGCCAACGCCTCCACCACCTCCGCGACCCGCCGGGTTGCATTGGGCTTGGCCAGGGCGCGGGCCTTTTGCGCCCTGGATTGCAACTCGGCACGGTCCAATCCCGCCAGCCACGCGGCCAGCCGCTCCGGGTCCAGGTCCTTCTGCTGGATGAGCCAGGCGGCGTCGGCCTCGCTGAGAAAACGGGCGTTTTCGGTCTGATGGTCGTCCACGGCATGGGGGAAGGGGACGAACAGGGCCGGAAGTCCGGCCGCCGCGAGCTCCGCCACTGTGGATGCCCCGGCCCGGCAGACCACCACGTCCGCCCAGCCATAGGCCTCCGCCATGTCGGCGATGAAGGCCAGGCATTCGGCCTCCACACCCGATCCGGCGTAATTGGCCTTGAGTTGCTCGATGTTTCGTGTCCCTCCCTGATGACGCACCTGGGGCCGTTGATCGGCGGGCAGGCGTGCCAGGGCCTTGGGCACCAGGTCATTGAGGGCGGCGGCGCCCTGGCTTCCGCCCACCACCAACAGGCGCAGCGCTCCGGTCCGGTCCGCATAGCGCCGGGCGGGATCGGCCAGGGCGGCGATTTCGGGTCTGACCGGGTTGCCGACCCATTCCGCTTCCACCCTGCCGCAGGGAATCGGACGATCCTGGCGATGGGTGAAGGCGGCCGGCAGGCCCAGCAGGACCCGGTCGGCCAAGCAGGCCAGAACGCGATTGGCGAGCCCCGCCATGGCGTTTTGTTCGTGGATGGCGAAGGGCCGACCCAGGAAGACGGCCATCATGCCGCCCGGAAAGGCCGCGTAGCCACCGAGGCCCATGGCCACGTCGGGACGGACCCTGAAGATGACCCGGGCGGCCTGCCAGAAGGCGGCCAGGAGCTGGACCGGCAACAGGGCGAGGCGCAGCAGGCCCTTGCCGCGCACGCCGGCGAAGGACAGCCATTCCATCTCGAAACCGCGCTCCGGGGCGAGCCGGGCCTCCATGCCCGCACGGGTCCCGAGCCAGACCACGCGCCAGCCGTCGCCGCGCAGGCACTCGGCCACGGCCAGGGCCGGGAAGACGTGCCCCCCCGTGCCCCCGGCCATGATCATGGCGGTGCGTGTGGTCATGGCTTCTTGCCCCGCATCAGGGATCGGTTTTCGAAATCGATGCGCAGGAGCACGGCCAGGGCCATGCAGTCGGACACGATGCTGGAACCGCCGTAGCTCATGAGCGGCAGGGTGAGCCCCTTGGTGGGCAGCAGCCCCATGTTCACGCCCATGTTGAAGAAACCCTGAACGCCCATCCACACGCCGATGCCCTGGGCGACCAGGGCGGCGAAATTGCGCTCCATCAGGGCGGCCTGCCAGCCGATGGAGAAGGCACGCCAGGTGAACCAGGCGAACAGCCCGATGACGGTGAGCACGCCTGCCAGACCCAGTTCCTCACCGATCACCGCCAGCAGGAAATCGTTATGTGCCTCGGGCAGGTAGTGCAGCTTCTCCACGCTGTCGCCCAGGCCCACCCCGGTGAATTCGCCACGGCCGAAGGCGATGAGGGCATGGGTGAGTTGATAGCCCTTGCCGAGCGGGTCTTTCCAGGGATCCCAAAAACCCACCACCCGCTCCAGACGGTAGGGCGCTATCCAGATCAGCACCACGAAGCCGATGGCCAGCAGGATGCTCAGCACCACGAACAGGCGCCAGTTGAGGCCGCCCAGGAACAGGATGCCCAGGGCGATGATGACGATCACCGCGAAGGCGCCGAAGTCGGGTTCCAGCAACAGCAGGGTGCCCACCGCCAGCATGACGAAGAACATGGGCATGAAGCCCTTCTTGAGGTCGTGCATGAAGGCCGCCTTGCGTACTGTGTAGTCGGCGGCGTAGAGAATGACGAAGAGCTTCATGAACTCGGAGGGCTGCAGGTTGCCCAGCCCGCCTATGGGTATCCAACGCTGTCCGCCCTTGACCTCGACGCCCATATGGGGGATCAGCACGACCAGCAGCAGTCCCGTCCAGACCAGGAACATGCTGGGGGCGAGTTTTTGCATGACCGTGGTGGGTACCTGGAAGATGACGTAGCCGAGTGAAAGACCCAGCGTCAGGTAGATGCAATGATGGATGAGAAAGTAGTACTCGTGGTCCGGATGGGAATCCGCCAGGGCGATGGATGCCGAGTAGACCATGACCAGACCGATGCCCAGCAATGCGAGCACCGTCCAGATCAGTGCCCAATCGTAAGGCGCGAGGGTGGTCCTCCTGAAGGCGGCATTATGAAACACGGCCGCCTCCGGCGGAGGATGGCGGATGAGGGATGCGGGAGGGGAAGGAAGCGTCGTCTGCCATTCCCCAATCCTCACCCCTCTTTCCCAGTCTTCTGACCGCAGCCACGAACACTTCGGCCCGGTGGACATAATTGCGGAACATGTCGAAGCTCGCGCAGGCCGGGGACAGCAGGACCGCATCGCCCTCCCGCGCCAGGCGGAAGGCCGCCTGCACTGCTTCGTCCAGGCTGCCCGCCCGGTGAACGGGGACCGTCCCGGCCAGGGCAGTCTCCAACAGCGGCGCATCGCGCCCGATCAGGACCACCGCACGGGCATTGTCGACACCCTGGCGCAGTGGGCTGAAATCCTGCCCCTTGCCATCGCCGCCGGCGATCAGGACCACGGGACGGTTGAAACCCGTCAACGCGGCGAGGGTGGCACCCACGTTGGTGCCCTTGGAGTCGTCGTAGAAGGCGACGCCCTCGAACTCATCCACCAGCTCCACCCGATGGGGCAGCCCCTTGAAGCTGGAGAGTGCATCCAGCATGGGCGGATAGGGCAGATCGGCGGCCCGGGCCAGGGTCAGGCTGGCCAGGGCATTGGCGGCGTTGTGCAGGCCCGCGAGGGGTAGGGCACTCACCGGGGCCAGGGCCTGGGCGCCTTCCGCCAGCCAGGTTTCGTCATTCCGGGACAGCAAACCCCAGGCGCCCTCTTCGCTGCCCGTGTCCAGCCCGAAGGTCCAGACCCGATGCCCGGGCCGGCGCATGGCCATGACCAAGGGATCGTCCCGGTTGAGGATTTGGGTGGCCGGCAATGACGGCGTTTCCCCATCCCCCATCCCCCATCCCCCATCTCGCCCGAAGATGCGTGCCTTGGCGGCGGTGTAGTCGGCCATGCCCGCATAGCGGTCCATGTGGTCCTGGGAGACGTTCAACACGGTCGCCGCCAGGGGGGCGAGACTGGCGGTGGTCTCCAGCTGGTAGCTGGAAAGTTCGAGTACCCACAGTTGGGGCCAACGGCCCGTCACCTCGGCCTTGCTGAGGGCGTCCAGCACGGGCAGTCCGATGTTGCCCGCGATCACGGTCGCCTGACCGGCCGCCCGGCAGAGATGGCCGGTGAGGCTCACCACGGTGCTCTTGCCGTTGCTGCCGGTGACGGCGAGGACACGGCCGGCGGTTTGGGGCGTGCGGTGCGCGGCAAGGGCGCGTGCGAAGAGCTCCACATCGCCGACGATGTCCTTGCCGGCGGCGGCGGCCGCTGCGATCTCAGGCATGTTCAGGGACACGCCGGGGCTCACGGCGAGCATGTCCGCCCAGGCGAAGTCCGCGGCATCGAAGCGTCCGAGGGTGAGGGGAACTCCGGGGTGCTCGGTACGCAGGCGCTCGGCATGGGGAGGCGCGGCGCGGCTGTCGATGCCGCGCACTTCCGCGCCCTGTGCCTTGAGCCAGCGTACGCAGGACAGCCCCGTGTCTCCCAACCCAACCACCAGGGTGCGGCTGCCGGACAGACGGGTCGTAGCTCGCGTCATGGCTCGCTCATCTCAGCTTCAGGGTGGAAAGACCGATCAGCACCAGCATCATGCTGATGATCCAGAATCGCACCACCACCTGGTTTTCCTTCCAGCCCTTGATCTCGAAGTGGTGGTGGAGGGGGGCCATGAGGAAGATGCGTTTATGGCGCAGCTTGTAGGAGCCCACCTGGAGCATGACGGAAACCGTCTCCATGACGAAGACGCCGCCCATGATGAAAAGCACGATCTGCTGGCGCACTACGACGGCCACGATGCCCAGGGCCGCGCCCAGGGCCAGTGCACCCACGTCGCCCATGAACACCTCGGCCGGATAGGCGTTGAACCAGAGAAAGGCGAGACCGGCTCCCACCAGTGCGGAACAGAACACCACCAGTTCTCCCGCGCCCGGGATGTAGGGCAGGCCCAGATACCTGGAAAACACGGCATGTCCGGCCACGTAGGAGAACACGGCCAGGGCGCCCCCCACCATGACCGTAGGCATGATGGCCACCCCGTCCGCGCCGTCGGTGAGGTTCACCGCATTGCTCGCGCCCACGATGACGAAATAGGCCAGCAGCACGAAACCCGTCGCACCCAGGGGCATGATCACGTGCTTGAAGAAGGGCACGATCAACTCTGTCTGGGACGGCAATCGCGCGGAATAGGCCAGCCAACTCGCAACGCCCAGGGCGATCAGGGACTGCCACAGATATTTCCAGCGCGCAGGTAGGCCCCGGGGATTCTTTTGCACGACCTTGCGCCAGTCGTCCACCCAGCCGATGGCGCCGAAACCCAGCAGGGTGATCAGGGCCGCCCACACGTAGTGATTGGAAAGATCCGTCCACAGCAGGGTGGTGATGGCCACGGCGGCGAGGATGAGCGCGCCGCCCATGGTGGGCGTGCCGGCCTTGGTCAAATGGGTTTGCGGCCCGTCGTCCCGCACCGCCTGTCCGATCTTCAACTCGGTGAGGCGCCGGATCATGTGGGGACCGATGACGAAGGAAATGACCAGGGCGGTCAGGGCCGCCAGGATGGCCCGCAGGGTGATGTAGCTGAAGACGTTGAAGGCGCGGATGTCGTGGCCGAGCCATTGGGACAGGGTCAGGAGCATATTTGCGCCTCCATGAACGATTGGACGACGCGCTCCATGCGCATGAATCGGGAGCCCTTCACCAACACCGTCACACCGGCCCCGAGGGCGTTCTCGGTCTCCGCCAGCAGTTCCTCGATGCGCTCGAAGTGCATGGCCCCGGTCCCGAAACCCTGAACCGCATGCAAGGAAAGCTCGCCCATGGCCAGCAGACGGTCGATACCGGCTGCCTTGGCCAGCTCGCCGATTTCCCGGTGCATCTCCGCCGCCCCGGGACCCAGCTCGCCCATGTCCCCCAGCACCAGGATGCGGGTGCCGGCCTGTGCCGCGAGGACCTGGATGGCGGCGGACACGGAGTCCGGGTTCGCATTGTAGGTATCGTCGATGAGCCGGGCGCCCAGGATGCACGGATGCACCTGTAGACGTCCCTTGACGCCGGTGTAGCCGGCCAGGCCCTCGCCGATGTCCGCCAAGGGGGTGTCCAACGCCAGTGCCAGGGCCGCCGCGGCGACGGCGTTGCGGACGTTGTGCTCGCCGGGGACCTGCAGGCGGGTGGCCACGATCCCGACTGGTGTTTGGAGAGACAGCTCGGCACCGTATTCGGTCAGGCGATACCCCGCCCTGACGTCTCCGTCTTCCAGGCCGAAGCTGAGGCTGCGCCTAGGCTCGGCCAATTCCCGCCAGAGCGGGGCATGGGGGTCGTCGGCATTGATGAGGGCGGTGCCGTTGGGTTTCAGACCCGAAAAGATTTCCCCCTTGGCACGGGCTACCGCCTCCAGGGACGCAAGGCCCTCCAGGTGGGCGCGCTGGGCGTTGTTCACCAGGGCGGCGTCGGGTTGGGCCAGGACGGAGAGGTATCTGAGTTCTCCGGGATGGTTCATACCCATCTCGATGATGGCGTACCGGTGTGCCGGCCCGAGTCTGAGCAGGGTGAGGGGCATGCCGATGTCGTTGTTCAGATTGCCCTCGGTGGCCAAGACGGCCGACGCGTCGGCACCGGCGCGACTGACGCGTGTACGCAGGATGGAGGCGGCCATCTCCTTGACCGTGGTCTTGCCGTTGCTGCCGGTGATGGCGGCCACGAGGGCCGGTTGTCGGCTGCGGTGCCAGGCGCCCAGGCGTCCCAGGGCCAGCCGCGTGTCCTCCACCACGATGGCCGGCGAGAGGGCCAGATCGGCGCCGGCCTCCACCATCACCGCTGCGGCACCCTCCGCCATGGCCTGGGCGGCAAACATATGGCCGTCGTGCCTGGGACCGCGCAGGGCCACGAAAAGGCAGCCCGGGGGCAGATGGCGGGTGTCTGTGGAGACCCCGGTGAATTCCACGTCCGGGCCTACGGCGGGGCTGTTCAGGGCGGAGGCGGCTTCATGCAGGCGCATGGCTTCAGTGCCTCATCAGCCCGAGAGCGGTCTCGGCTGCTCGAACGTCCGAGAACGGATGGCGCACACCGCGCACCTCCTGATAATCCTCATGCCCCTTGCCGGCGATGAGTACGATGTCCCCTTCTCCGGCCTCGCGGATGGCCGTGGCGATGGCCTCGGACCGCTCGACGATGGCGGTCTGGCCGGGTGGCATGCCGGCCAGGATGTCGGCGATGATCTCGGCCGGATCCTCGTTGCGTGGGTTGTCGCTGGTGACGATGGCTTGGTCCGCCAGGGACGCCGCCACCCCTCCCATCAGTGCGCGCTTGCCCCGGTCCCGGCCGCCACCGGCCCCAAACACGCACACCAGGCGTTCGGGCGTAATGGGCTTCAGTGCCAGCAGGGTCTTTTCCAGGGCATCTGGGGTGTGGGCGTAGTCCACCACCACCAGGGGCTGGCCGGCACCACCGCCCAGGGCCTGCATGCGACCGGCCACTGCCCGGACCCGGGAGAGCTGGGTCATGGCATCCTGGAAGGGCATCTCGCTGGCCAGTAACGCGGAGAGGGCGGCCAGCAGATTGTAGGCATTGAACTCGCCCATGAGCGGGCTGGCGAGTTCCGCCGCGCCCCAGGGCGTGGTTATCCTCATCTGCAGGCCGTTCGCGGACAGCCTGAGGTCCTCGCCGCGCACATCGGCTCCGGCATCCAAACCATAGCCCAAGAGCTGCACGTCGCTGCCCTGCAGGCGCCCGGACAAGGCGCGGCCGAACTCGTCGTCGGTGTTGAGCACGGCCCACCTGAGCCCGGTCCAGCCGAACAGACGCGCCTTGGCCTGTGCGTAGGATTCCATGTCGCCGTGATAGTCCAGGTGATCCCTGGACAGGTTGGTGAGCACGCCCACGTCGAACCTCACCTCGTCCACCCGCCCCTGGTCCAGTCCGTGGGAGGAGACCTCCATGGCCACCCCCCACGCTCCGGCATCCCGATAACGGGCCAGCAGTGCCTGGAGGGAGACTGCGTCGGGGGTGGTATGGCTGGCGGGGTCCAGAGCGTCCGGCATGCCGTTTCCCAGGGTGCCCAGGATCGCCGTGGGCCGGCCGACGGCGGTGAATGCCTGTCCCAGCCAGTGGCTCACCGAGGTCTTGCCATTGGTACCGGTGATACCCACCATCCAAAGCTGCCCCGAAGGCTCGCCGTACCAGGCGGCCGCCAGTGCCGCCGCCGCAGCCTTGAGCCCGGGCAGGGCCAGATTTGGAAGGGTAAATCGGTCGGGCCACCCGTAGCCGTCCGGTTCCCAGACGACGGCGCTGGCCCCTGCGGCCACGGCGTCTGCAATATGGTGGCGCCCATCGTGGGACTTGCCAGGATAGGCAAGAAAGACGTCGCCGGGCCTGACACGCCTGCTGTCCGCGGTGAGTCCGGCGGAACTCGGGCAAGTGGCCTTGAGGGAGGCGATGATGTCAGCCACGTCCATGGCTACACCGACTCTCCGACCACGGGAGCGGTCTTGTTTGGGGCGCTCTCATCGTCCATGGGCGCGTCCGGCGGCACGGCCATGAGCCGCAGTGCCCCCCCCATGAGCTTGGAGAACACCGGGCACGCCAACACGCCGCCCTAATACTCCCTGCCTTTCGGCTCATCCC
>JBJKSP010000037.1:0-16057 GCA_046703865.1 Thiobacillaceae bacterium | reverse complement strand
AGCCTGGGTTACGCAGCCAGCCTGCTCGTCTGTGGCGCGGAGTCCGAGATGTCCATCAAGAAGGGCGGGATCGTCTGGCTGTCCAACCGCGTGCGGGGCAGCGATCCGCAGACCGTGGTCAAGGCGGTCATGGTGCCGGAGTTGGTCTGATGGAAGGGGTGAGGTGATGAGTGGTGGTGCCTGGACGGACTAGACTTCCACTGCCCACTGCCCACTGCCCACTGCCCACTGCCCACTGCCCACTGCCCACTGCCCACTGCCCACTGCCCACTGCTAATCCAACCCCAGCTGCTCCACCCAGGCCAAGGCCCTGAGATGGGCATCGTTGACCTGATCGGCGCTGAGTATGAGGGCATCGGAGAGATCCTGGATGCGGTCGGTATCCTGGCTTACGCAGGCCTCGGCCAGCGACAGGATGGGACCGTAGAGCCCGGTACGGGTCAAGAGGGCGTCCGCAATGGTCTCGGGGATGTTGATGCGTTCCAGGATCTCTTCCATGGGAGATTCCAGCAGTGCGTCCAGTACGGAGAACACGCCCGTGATGAACAGGTTGTCCTGATCGTTTTTGTCCAGGTTGTAGGCGCCCAGAAGCTCGCACACCCGTCCGCGGGTGACGGCGTTGCGGGTCAGGGCCGGGGCCATGGGCGAAGCGCTCGCGGTGGCCAGCAACAGGCTCAGCCAGCGGTTCAGGGGGCGGTAGCCCAGGATGGCGATGGCATGGCGGATGGATTGCACTTCGCAGGTCAGGCCGAAACCCACCGAATTGATCTAGCGCAACAGCTTGAAGGTCAGGGCCACGTCCCGTTTGAGGGACTCTTCCAGCTGGCGGGCATCCGCCTCCCTGCGGACCTGTTCCATGAGTTGGAGCACGGTGGCCTGGGTGGGATTGAACACCTTGGTGGTGAGGTTCTCTGGGTGGGCGAAGTAATAACCCTGGAACAGATCGAATCCCAACTCGTTGTACTGGGTGAACTGGCCCTGTTTTTCCACTTTTTCGGCGACCAGCTTCACGGGATGACGGCGTACGACCCTGGCCATACGGGCCACATCGGTGAGAGGATGGGCAAGGATGTCGAACTTGACGTAATCGGCAAGCTCAAGCAAGGGTTCCATCTCTGCCCGATAGGTGAAATCGTCCAGGGAGAGCTGGAAGCCGGCTTCCTTAAGTTCCTTCAGGCGCTCCAGAATATCCTGCTCGGGCGCCACGGACTCAAGAACCTCAATGACTACCTTCTCCGGCGGCAACACGTTGGTGATGTCGCTCATCAACATTTCCCGATCCATGTTGATGAACGCCAGTTTGCCTTTGAGCAGCCATTCCGTACCCATGTTGAACAGGGTGTTGGAGATGACGTCGATGCAAGCGCGGGCATCGTTGTCGAACTCCGCACGCTGGGCATGGGCGGCATGTCGAAACAACAATTCGTAGGCTATAACGCGATGCTTCCCGTCAACGATGGGTTGACGGGCGATGAAGGAATTCAGCGCCATGTTGACGGAGGTCAGTTATGCGGCATTGGCGAACAGTGAATAAGGCGTATCCACCTTCACGTTCGCGAGCAGTTCCTCCATGTCCAGGACCAACACGATGGAGCCATCCCCGGATAGGGTGGCTCCCGCGATGCCCTGGGGTTTGATGTCCGAGAGGGGCTTGATGACCACATCGTCGCGGCCGACGAAACCGTCCACCGCCAAGACGAACGTGGTGTCGGCGGCATGCATGAGGACCCCGTAGGCAGGCGGCTTCTTGGGCTCCCAGCCGATCAAAGTGGCCAGGCTTCTGACCGGCAGCACCTCGTCGCGCACCACCAGGGTGGCGCGGCCCGAGACACGCTGGACCTCGCTGGGCTTCATGGGAATGATCTCCCGCACCAGGGACAGCGGCACGGCGAAGGATTGATCGTTGAAGCGCACGACCAGCACGGGCAGGATGGCCAGGGTCAGGGGCAGGGAGATGGTCAGGGTGGTACCCTGGCCGGGTACGGACACTACATCGATTTTGCCGTTCAGCTTGCCGATGTTGGTCTTTACCACGTCCATACCTACGCCGCGCCCGGAGACGTTGGATATCTGGTCCTTGGTGGAGAATGCCGGGAGGAAGATCAGCTGGAGCGCCTGACGGTCGTCCAGGCTGTTGGCCGTTTCCGCGTCGATCACACCCTTCTCTATGGCCTTTTCCCGGATCAGATCGGGGCGCATGCCTTTGCCGTCGTCGGCAATCTCGATGAAAATGTGGTCCCCCACTTGGCTGGCCGAGAGGGTGACCAGGGCCTTGGGCGGCTTGTTGGCGGCGCGCCTTTCTTCCGGTATCTCCACACCGTGGTCCACGGCATTACGGACCAAATGGACCAGCGGATCGTTGAGATCCTCGATCATGGTCTTGTCCAGTTCCGTTTCTTCCCCCGACAACACGAGCTCGACGTCCTTGCCGAGCTGCCGGGCGAGGTCCCGCGCGAGCCGGGGGTATTTCTGGAACAGCCGGCCGATGGGCTGCATGCGCGTCTTCATCACCGCGTTCTGAAGATCGGACACGAGAAGATCGAGCTGGTTGACGGCCAGGTCCAGGGTCTTGAGAGTCTCGGGATCGGTCTTGCCGTGCAGGATCTGGCTTTTTAAGTTGGCGATGCGGTTCTTGGTCAGACCGATTTCGCCGGACAGGTTGAGAACCTGGTCCAGACGCACCGTGTCGATGCGGATGGTGGTCTCTTTCTGCAGGTTTTGCTGGGGGCCTGTGTTCTGGGGACTGCGCGCCGGTGCGGGCACATCCCTGGGTTTGACGCTGGGGGAGGTAGCCTGGGGGGGCTTGGGCGGAGGAGGCGCCTGGGGTGTCCCCCGAGCCTGGGGGGGGTCCACTGGCTGGGCCGGAGGTGCAATGCCGGTGAGGGCGGCATGGAGGGCATTCCAGTTGAGGTCATCCGCTTGAGCCAGCGGCTCGGCTTGTGTCGCGGGCTCGGACGCAGGTTCGGGTTCGGCGGGTTGCGTCTCCGTGCCCTCATAACCGCCGCCCAGTGCGGCCTCCAGGCTTGCCAGTAGGGCGCTGTCTGCGGGCTCCGGCTGGACATGCTGGGAAAGGGTACCGAACATATCCCGTACCGATGCTGTGGCGGCCATGATGATGTCCATCAGCTCCGGCGTGACATGGAGCTCGGCATTGCGCAGTTTGTCGAACAGGCTTTCCGTGCGGTGGCAGAGCGTGACCAGGGGGTCCACGTTAAGGAAGCCGGCCCCGCCCTTGATGGTATGGAAGCCCCGGAATATGTCGTTCAGGAGGTTCCGGTCATCTTGGCGTTTCTCCAGTTCCACCAGCTTGTTGTCCACCTGGGAAAGGAGTTCCCCCGCTTCCATCAGGAAGTCCTGAAGGAGTTCTTCCATACCGGCAAAATCGCTCATTCCTGTCTCCTTGAAGCGATCAACGACCGTTCCGTTGCCCGCTGACCGCTAAAACCCCAGACTCTCCAACAGCTCGTCCACCTGCTCCTGGTTGGTGACCACGTCGCTGCGGCCCTCGGCCTTGACGACCGGCCCGTGGAGCAGCCCCGGTGCCACGTTCTGTCTGAGTTCCTCCGGGGTGGTCTCGATCAGCAGCGTGAGCAGTTGGGATTCCAGGATCTGGGCTGCGTCCAGGATCTTCTTGATGACCTGGCCCGTGAGGTCCTGGAAATCCTGGGCCATGATGATTTCCATCAACTGCGCATTGGTGGCCTCGGCCTTCAGGGGCACATCGCGCAGATAGTCGCGGGTATCGTGAACCAGGGACTTGAACTCGTTCACACCCAGCTGTTTTTTGAACATGAGATCCCATTTTCCCGCCAAGCCGCGTGCCGTGCCGCCCAGATTTTCCTGAATGGGCTGAGCCGCCTCGGCGGCATTGAGGGTGCGCTCTGCGGCCTGGGCGGTCATTGCCGCGATGTAGTTCAACCGGTCCCGGTGGTCGGGCAGGCTCTGGGTGACCTGGGACAGCGCCTTGTCGTAACCCAGTTCCCGCAAGAGATTGTGCAGGCTGCGGGTCATCTGGCCGACCCGGGCAAAGACACGCTCCGCCGAGGTGCCTACCTCTCCTTCTTGGTCCCCACCTTCTCGGCTGACGGCGGCGGCGATGCTGTCGAACAGGGTCTCCAGCTCCGGGGTCTCGTCCCCAGCCTTTTCTTCAGTGGCCGGCTGCGGGTCCGGGTAAGCGATGCTGTCGAACAGCGCTTCCAGTTCAGGGGAGTCACCGCTCACTGATTGCTCCTTTCCTCATCATCCTTGGGCTGCGTGCGCAAAGGATCACATCCCGTATTTCTCGAAGATCTTGTTCATCTTTTCCTCCAGGGTGGCGGCTGTAAACGGCTTGACGATATAGCCGGAAGCCCCGTTCTGGGCGGCCTCGATGATATTCTCCTTCTTGGCCTCGGCCGTGATCATGAGCACCGGCAGGTGCTTCAGGGTTTCGTCGGCACGGATCGCCTTCAGCAGGTCGAGGCCGGTCATGTTGGGCATGTTCCAGTCCGTGACTACGAATTGGAAACCGCTTACGCCCTTGAGCCTTTGCAGCGCCACCACCCCGTCCTCCGCCTCGTCCACATTGGTGAAGCCCAATTCCTTGAGCAGGTTGCGGACGATGCGGCGCATGGTGGAGAAATCGTCCACGACTAAAAATTTTAGGTTCTTATCGGCCATGCTCTCCTCGATTTCACGAAGGCTACGGATGCATTGTAAAGCCGCGCCCCCGTCTTAGCGTTTCAGAAAGGCAAGCATGGTATCGGACAGAAACACGGGATCGAACTTGGCCACGTAAGCATCCACCCCCACCTGTTGTCCCATGGTGCGATTGGCCTGTGACGACAGGGACGAGTGCATGATCACGGGAATGCCGTCAAAACGGGAGTCGGACTTGATGTTCTTGGTCAGCACGTAGCCGTCCATCTCCGGCATTTCGGCATCCACCAGGATCAACTGCAGTTGCCGACGCAACGGGGTGTCTTCCGCTGCCGACCGGGTAGCCAGGTTGCCCAGCTTTTCCCAGGCCTCTAGGCCATCATTGGCCTGGATATAGCGGACTCCCAGCTTGTCCAGGACCATGATGATCTCCTTTCGGGCCACCGGCGAATCGTCCACGAAGAAGATGGTGGATTCATGGGAGACCTCGGAGGAAGGCAGCGTAGGCAGGGGTTTCTCGCCCAGGACCTCGGCCAGTACCCGCTCCACGTCCAAGATGGACACCAGGCGCCCATCGTCCAGTTCGGTGATGGCGGTGATCATGCCTTCCAGGCCCGCCAGCATGTTTTCCGGGGGTTTCACCTTGTCCCAGTCCACACGGATGATGCGGTCCACGTCTTGGACCAGAAAGCCCTGGGTGTGGCGGGAGAACTCGGTCACGATCATGGTGGGGCCGATGCCCGAAGGGGTGTTCTGAAGCTTGATGAACCTGGCCAGGGATAGCACGGGGATGATGCTCCCACGCAGCGAAATGACGCCTTCCACACCCGACGGCATGTTGGGTGTCAGGGTGATGGGCGGGGTGGGGGAGACTTCGCGCACCTTGAAGACGTTGATGCCGAATATTTCATGGGTACCCAGGGTGAACAGCAGCAGTTCCATCTTGTTGGAACCGGCCAGTTTGGTTCGACCGTCCACCGAATCGATGAGTTTGGCTCCGTCAAGCGGATTCATGCACGTCTCCGTTATTTCAACAGACGGCCGAGGACCTCGGCCAGACGGTGGGGTTCGAACTTGGACACGTACTCGTCTACCCCGACCGAGACCCCAAGATTCTTGTTGGCCGACGAAGAAAGGGACGAGTGCATGATGATGGGTATTCCGGCGAAGCGCGGGTCGGACTTGATCGACTTGGTCAGGACGTAGCCGTCCATCTCAGGCATTTCCACATCGGTGAGTATGATCTGGACGTAATCTGACACCGGTCGGTCGGAGACGTCGGCCTGGGCCGCGATCTTCGACAGTTCCTCCCAGGCTTGCTTGCCGTTGATGGTGCCGATGCCGATGATGCCCAAGGCCTCCAGGGTGCGGTCGATCTGTCTGCGCGCCACAGAGGAATCATCCGCGTAGAACACGGTGCGGTCTGGCTTGTTCAGGGGTTGCAGGTTGGCGAACAAGTGGCTGTCGTCGTAGTTGGTGGTATCGGACAGTATCTTTTCCACGTCCAGCATCATGACCAGTCGCTTGTCGTTCAACTCGGTCACGGCGGTCACCAACCCGCCCATCTTGGCGACCAACATGGCCGGGGGGACGCGCATCTCGGACCAGTCGATACGCAGGATGGTGTCCACTTCGCCCACCAGGAAACCCTGGGTCTGACCATTGTATTCGGTGACGATCATGATGGCCGGCGGCATATCGGTCTGGATGCCGATGTATTTGGCCAGGTCCACCACGGGCACCAGAGCGCCGCGCAGGCTGACCATGCCTTCGACGGCGGGGGGCATGTCCGGGGCGCGGGTGATCTCTGGAATGCGCATGACTTCCCGCACTTTGAACACGTTGATGCCGAAAGTTTCCTTTCGCTTGGATGCCGTATCGGTACCCAGGGTAAAAAGCAGGATCTCCAGCTTGTTGGCCCCGGCAAGCTTGGTACGTGCGTCGATGCGGCGCAAGAGTTCGGACATGGGTGACCTCGATGCTTAATGGCCCAGATTGAAACGCCTGACCGATTCACGCAGGCGATCGGCCAATTTGGAAAGCTCCACGGCGGCATGGGCGGAATTCTGGGAGGCCTGCCGGTTGACCTGGGCTATGCCCACGATTTCGCTGACGCGCTCGCTGATAGACCTGCTGGCCCTGTCCTCCTCCGCCCGGAGTCGATCGATCTCGTGACTCAGGTCGGATACATGGCCGACTGCCGTGTTGACGGCCTCGATGGCATCAGCGGCCTGGGTAGCCATGCTCACACCTTCATCCACCTGCTTGCGGCCAAGTTCCATGGAGGACACAGTTCGTTCCGTTTCTTGCTGGATGGTATTGATGGTGGTGGAGATGTCGCCGGTGGCCTTGGCGGTGCGTTCCGCCAGTTTACGCACCTCGTCGGCCACCACGGCGAAACCGCGCCCCTGCTCGCCGGCGCGGGCGGCCTCGATGGCGGCATTGAGCGCCAGGAGATTGGTCTGGTCGGCGATGTCCTTGATCACCCCCACGATGCGTCCGATTTCCTCCGAGTGCTGGCCCAGGGTCGTGACTGCGCGGGAAGCGTCTGCCACAGATTCCGAGATGCTCTGTATCCCTTTGCTGGCGGTCAGGACCACGTCCTTGCCCTGCCTGGCCAGGGTGCTGGCCTCGTCGGAGGCCGACACGATGGTGGCGATGTTCTGGCCGACGTGGCCGGTGGTCTGGGTCAGTTCGCTGGTGGCCTGGGCCGTTCCCTGGGCGAGGGACTCCTGCTGGTCGGAAGTCTCCAGCACTTCGGCGCTGTTCTCGGCGGTATGGCGGGAGGCTTCGCTCACCTCCTCCGCTGAGCTTCTGATCTCACCGATCAGGGTCGAGATCTCGGAGGCCATGAGATTGAAGCTGGTGGCGACCTGTGCCAGTTCGTCGCGCCCCTGGATGGAGGCGCGCTTGTTCAGATCACCCTTGGCGAAGTGCTCCGTGGCCCGCTTGAGTTCCATGGCGGGTTGCACGATGGAACGGCGCATCACGAGGCTGAGCAGAATCGACAGGATCAAGCCCGCCCCCATGATGGCAAAGGCGGAATTCTGCACGATCTTCGTGAGCTTACCCAAACTGTCGCGATCGTTCTGGGCAGCATGGGCGTAATAGTCGATCAAGGCATCGGTGGTGTCGGAGACCAGCTTGTACTTCGGAACCATCATGGTTTTGTATTGATTGTCCGCGCCGGTGTAGTTTTCGCCCGTAAGAAGGTCCCGCATGGGCATCAGTCCATTTACCCCGAAATCCTTGCGTGCGGCTATGTAGCCATCGTAGAGACGCTTCTCCTTGGGGAGCATGGCGCGCTTGCCAAAGGCATGCAGTCCTTCGCTGATGTGTGCCGTGATCTTGTCGATGGCGTCGAACTTGTCCTGGGCGACAAAGGGGTCAGCCGCCACCCGCGCCTCCAGGACGATCCGGTAAATCATCATCTGCTTGTACCGGACGTCTTGAATCTGATTGAGTGCAACGATGTCCTGGTCATACAGGCGCTCTGCGGTTTGCGTTGCCTGGCGGATACCCCAGATGCCCGTCACGCCGACCACGACCAAGACGATCGACAGGAACAGAATCAGACCCAGCAGCCGTGTACCGATAGAGAAATTATTAAGATATTTCATGGCGTTCCCCTAAATCCTCCGGCCTTTCAACGGCAGGGCACGGAAAAACTTTAGCCTGCTATCATCCCCATCGTGGCCATTGCAAAACCAAACGTGATAACCGATCCGAGCGATAGCGGTGATCTGAAGGAAGCCTTCCAGCTTTTCAGTCAAACCTCTGAACGGCTGGCCGAGGCCTACGCCGAGTTGCAGGGTCAGGTGGCCCGCCTGTCCGCCGAACTGGCCGCCGCCAACGGGGAACTGGCCCGCCGGGAGCGGCTCTCCGCCCTGGGGGAGATGGCGGCCAAGCTTGCGCACCAGTTGCGGACGCCCTTGGCGGCCGCCCTGCTATACGTTGGACATCTCACCCGGCCCCACATCGACGACAACGAGCGCATCCGTCTGGCCGAAAAGGCCGTAGCCAGGCTCCAGCATCTGGAGTGCCTGGTCGCCGATATGCTTGCCTTCGTCAAGGGGGCCCATGGCAAGATCAGCCGCTTCCCAGTGCATGAAGTACTGCAGGACCTGGGCCAGATCATGGAAGGCCAGGCCGTTGCCCAGGGGCTGCGATTCACCCTCCTGGATGAAGCCGCCGACGCCCAACTGGAAGGGGACCGACAGGCTGTGGCCGGCGCGCTGACCAGCCTTTTGGAAAACGCGTTCCAGGCCAGCCGGCCAGGGATGGAGGTGCGCATGGAGGTCCGCGTGGGCGGTGGGCCGTTCGTGGTATTCAAGGTGATGGATCAGGGCGAGGGCATCGCCGAAGAGGCCAGGGCGCGCCTGTTTGATCCTTTCTATACCACCCGGGCCGAAGGCAGCGGTCTGGGACTGGCCATCGTCAAGCAGGCCGCCGATGCTCAGGAAGGCTGGGTGGAGGTGGAGTCGGGGCGGGGGGCCGGGACCATTTTCAGCCTGTATCTGCCCTTGGCACAGACCCAACCGTGAATCATAAGCCCGGCATCCTGGTGGTGGAGGACGACGCGGCCTTGGGGGAGGCGCTGGCGGACATTCTCGGGCTGAACGGCTACGAGGTGCAGTGGGTCCAGGATGCGGAATCAGCACAGATGTACCTGAAACAGAACCTGCCCGGCCTGGTGTTGACCGATGTCCAGATGCCTGGCCGAGACGGTCACGCCTTGCTCAGGGGGATCAAGGAGACACATCCTTCCTTGCCGGTGGTGCTGATGACTGCCTACGGTCAGATCGAGAAGGCGGTACAGGCCATGCGCGAAGGTGCCGCAGATTACCTGCCCAAGCCTTTCCAACCCGACCGTCTGTTGTCTGTGGTGGCCCGCCTCTACCGGGAGCCGGTGATGGTTCAGGAGGGTCAGCCGGTGGCGGCGGACCCGGTCACCCTGGGGCTGCTGGACCTGGCTGGGCGGGTCGCGGTGACGGAGACGTCTGTCCTGCTCACGGGAGAGTCGGGAGTCGGCAAAGAAGTGCTGGCCCGGTACATCCACTCCCACTCTAACCGTAGCAGTGGCCCTTTCGTGGCCGTCAACTGCGCGGCCATCCCGGAGAACCTATTGGAATCCACCCTGTTCGGGCACGAACGGGGGGCGTTCACGGGCGCCAGCGCGGCCCAGCCCGGCAAGTTCGAGCAGGCCCAGGGCGGTGCGATCCTGTTGGACGAGGTCTCGGAGATGCCCGCCAACCTCCAGGTGAAGCTGCTGAGGGTCTTGCAGGCTCGGGAGGTGGAACGGGTCGGGGGACGCGCGGCCATCGCCCTTAACGTGAGGGTGATGGCGGCCACCAACCGCGAGTTGTCGGAGTGGGTGCGACTGGGACGCTTCCGGGAGGATCTCTACTACCGGCTCAACGTATTTCCACTGGAGGTGCCGCCTCTTCGTGCCCGCAGGTTGGACATTCCCTTGCTCGCAAACCATTTTCTCAATGTCTACGCAGACCAGGTCGGACGCCACGGTATGCACTTCAGCCCGGCCGCCATGGCTGCATTGACGGGGTATGAATGGCCCGGTAACATCCGAGAATTGGGCAATGTGGTGCAACGTGCCATGATTCTGGCCACTGGACGAGGCATCGAGCCGGAAAACCTGATGTTGCCACGGGTCGTATCTGTCCGGCCGGAGGCGGGGGTCGGCGGGCGCAGCATCCGGGATCTGGAACGAGATACCATACTGACCACCCTGTCCCGTTGCGGTGGTTCCCGCAAGAAGACCGCCGAGGCGTTGGGCATGAGTGAACGGACCCTGCGCTATAAGCTGCAGCGTTACCGTGAAAATGGCGAGCTGGATGGAGACGCCTCCTATAATGGCTGATAAGGAGGTTTGGCGATGACGAACACCGGTATCGAACAGATGGTCATGCAGTTGCGCGCCGTCGCCGCGCAGGCTGCACAGGCTTCTCCTGCTCAGGCCGCGTCCGGAGAGGATTTCTCCACGCTGCTGAAGAACGCCATCAACGCCACCAACGATGCCCAACAGGAAGCCAAGGATCTTACCAAGCAGTTCGAGACCGGCAATCCCAACGTTGATCTGCAGGACGTGGTAATGTCCCTGCAAAAGGCCAGCATCTCTTTCCAGACGATGGTACAAGTGCGTAACAAGCTGGTTTCCGCCTATCAGGAAATCATGAATATGCAGGTGTGATGGCTGACCAAACAACGGCGCACGGATGGCCCTCCAACCCCAGCAGTACCTGAACGCACTCTTCCGACGACTCGGCGCACTCCCCACCAACCGTAACATCGGGCTGGCTGTTACCCTGGCCGCGGCTATCGCCGTGTTGGTGGGTCTCGTCCTGTGGAGTCGTGCCCCTGAGTATCGTGTCTTGTTCTCCAATTTGGAGGAGAAGGATGGCGGAGCCGTCGTGGCGGCCCTGCAGCAGATGAACGTCCCTTACAAGACAGAGGCAGGGGGGACCATCCTGGTACCGTCGGATCAGGTCTACGACCTGCGTTTCCGCCTGGCCAGTCAGGGATTGCCCAGGGGCGGGAACGTAGGCTTCGAACTGCTGGACAATGCCAAGCTGGGCATGACCCAATTCCAGCAACAAGTGGCCTACCAGCGGGGTTTGGAGGGTGAACTGGCACGAACCATCCAGTCCCTGGCGCCGGTGGAGTCGGCACGGGTGCACCTGGCCATTCCCAAACCCTCGGTCTTCGTCCGCGAGCAACAGAAGCCATCCGCCTCGGTGCTGGTCAGTCTATACGCCGGACGCAGCCTCGACCCGGGCCAGGTGAACGCCATCGTGCATCTGGTATCCAGCA
The DNA here is from genome assembly GCA_046703865.1 of Thiobacillaceae bacterium. Lineage (GTDB taxonomy): Bacteria > Pseudomonadota > Gammaproteobacteria > Burkholderiales > Thiobacillaceae > JBJKSP01. The sequence continues at coordinate 4,591 of JBJKSP010000037.1, read as the reverse complement.
GCGTGCCCAATCTCAATCCCAGCGATGTCACGGTGGTGGACCAGAGCGGCAGCCTGTTGACGAGCCATTCGGATCTGTCCTCGGTCCAGGGCCTGAACGCCGACCAGCTCGGCTATCTGCGCCAAGTGGAGGACTACTACGCACAGCGCATCGAGGCCATCGTTTCGCCCATCGTGGGCAATGGCAACGTGAGGGCCGAGGTGCGCGCCGACCTGGACTTCTCCGTGAGCGAGACCACCAGCGAAACCTATCAGCCCAATCCCACGCCTGCCAGCCAGGCCATACGCAGCCAGCAGAGCGTCGAGGACGTCAACGGGGGGGCGGGCACGGCCGAGGGTGTTCCGGGTGCCTTCAGCAATCGTCCTCCCGGAGCGGCCAGTGCCCCGTTCAACGCCCCTGGGGCTGCCAATGCGGGATCCAACACGAAGCGGGCACAGGCACCAACCGCCTCCAGCCACAAGGAAAGCACAATCAATTACGAGCTGGACAAGACGATCAAGCATGTGCAAGAACCCCTAGGCCGGCTCAAGCGATTGTCCGTAGCTGTGGTGGTGAATTACCGCAGCGTGGCAGGCGAGGGTGGTCAGGCCCAGGCCAAGCCTCTCTCCTCCCAGGAACTGGGCCAGATCAACAACCTGGTCAAGGAGGCCATGGGCTACGACAAGGCACGGGGCGACACGGTCAACGTGGTCAACGCCGCATTTACCGAGACCAAGACCGAAGCGCCCGCCATTCCGATGTGGAAGGATCCGGAAAATGTTGCGCTGGCCAAGGAACTGATCAAGAACCTGGTGATCTTCGGCCTGGCCTTCTACCTGGTGTTCGGCATTTTGCGTCCTCTTCTGCGCGATCTCCTGCGTGCTCCCGAACCCACGGTCCCCGAAGGGGACCAATACGGCGCAGGCCTGGGGGGGGAAGCGGTCATGCCGGAGGCTGGCAAGAGGCGTGCAGGCACCTATGAACACGTCCTTAGCGATGTCAAGGTCTTCGCCAAGGAAAATCCGAAGGTTACCGCCGACATTGTCAAAGAATGGATCGGCAAGGAATGAGCGAACAAGGCCTGCAAAAAAGCGCAGTGCTCTTACTGGCACTGGGCCAGGAGGAGGCTGCCGAAGTGTTCAAGCACCTGGGCCCCAAAGAGGTCCAGCGGCTGGGCACGGCCATGGCCTCGGTCGGCAACGTTAGTCGGGACCACATGGAGGAGGTCCTGCGGGAATTCCACCTTGAGAGCGAGGGGCGCATCAGCCTGGCAGATTCCGACGAGTACCTGCGTAACGTACTGAAGAAGGCCCTGGGGGACGACAAGGCGGCTCACCTCATCGACCGCATCCTGCAGGGCCAGGACAATGCTGGCATCGAAAGCCTGAAGTGGATAGACGCGGCCAGTGTCGCCGACATGATCCGCGGCGAACATCCCCAGATCATCGCCACCATCCTGGTCCACCTGGATCAGGACCATGCCAGCGAGATCCTGCAGTTGTTCCCCGAGCGACTGCGCAACGAAGTGATGTTGCGTAACTCCACCCTGGAGGGTGTGCAACCCATGGCCTTGAGGGAGCTCAACGATGTGCTCACCCAACTGCTGTCCGGCAGCGATCGTGCCAAGAAGAGCGCCCTAGGAGGCGTGAAGTCCGCCGCCGACATCCTCAACTACATGGGCGGCGCGTTGGAGGCCTCGGTGTTGGCCAACATCCGCGAGCATGATCCAGACTTGGCCCAAAAGATCCAGGACCAGATGTTCACTTTCGACAACATCCTGGAGCTGGACGACCGGGCCGTCCAGACCCTGCTGCGGGAGGTGCAGTCCGAGTCCCTCATCATCGCCCTCAAGGGAACCTCCGAGGAGATGAAGGAGAAGATCTTCAAGAACATGTCCAGCCGCGCTGCCGAGGCGCTCAAGGAGGATTTGGAGGCCAAGGGTCCCGTGCGTCTGTCCGAGGTGGAGGCGGAGCAGAAGGAAATTCTCAAGATCGTCAGGAGGCTTGCCGACGAAGGCCAGATCGCCATCGGCGGCAAGGGTGGCGAAGAGAGCATGATCGAATGAGTCCCTCGTCCTGGCCATGAACAGTAAGGTCATCCCCAAGGAGCAGTTGACCGCCTACCAACGCTGGGAGTTGGGGGTGCTTGACGGGGCAGACGAGCGAATTCCAATGACAGCGGACAATGCCGAAGCGGAAAGCAACAATCCGGTTACGGTCGCCTTGCCCACGGCAGCGGAGTTGGAGCGTCTCCAGCAGGAGGCTTGGCAGGAGGGCTACCGACTGGGCATGGAGGAAGGTCGCCGGGCGGGGTTCGAAACGGGTCAAAAGGAAGCACAGGCTTATGTGCAGCGATTGAAGGCACTGTCTGAGGCCTTGGATGCCGAGCGCTTGCGCCAGGACGAGCATGTGGCCAAGGAGATCTTGGAACTGGCCCTGGTCCTCGCCCGCCAATTGCTCCGCAGCGCCCTCCAAGTCAAGCCCGACCTGATCTTGCCGGTGGTGCGCGATGCATTGACCAACCTGCCCACCCTCACCGGCCATACGCGCATCATCGTACATCCCGAAAGCGCCGAGTCCATCCGGCAATGGCTAGCCCAGGAACATTCCCACCTATCCTGGAGGGTCGTGGAGGACACCACCCTGGCGCCAGGTGGGTTTCGCATCGAGAATGCCCACAGTGAGTTGGATGCCAGCATGGAAACCCGTTGGCGCGAAATCGTGGATTGCCTGGGTGTGACCACCTCGTGGCTAGGCTGAATCGTTCTGCCGCACTGGTCGGCTATCTGCGCGACTGTGGAGAGGCGGTGGCGCAGGTACAGCCTTGGCGTGCGACCGGCCGCCTGACCCGGGTGGCCGGTTTGGTTATGGAAGCAGTAGGCCTCAAGCTGGCCACAGGTGTGTCATGCAAGGTCACCATGCCCGGCGGGCAGCAGGTGGACGCCGAAGTGGTTGGTTTCTCGGGTGAGCGACTCTTCCTCATGCCGTCCACGGACGTCTACGGCATCGCACCCGGCGCGCTGGTCGAGCCCCACCAAGTCTGCCGTTTCGATCCGCCCCGCGTCAACAAACTCTTCTTTCGGAGGCGCAGGATCGAGGACAGGATCCGCCAGGTTGCGGTGGGTTGGGAGATGCTGGGCCGCGTGGTGGATGGGGCCGGCCGCCCTCTGGATCGCCTCGGTATGCTGGAGCCTTCGCGCCGCGTCCCTCTCTACAGCCGTCCTTTCAATCCCATGGAACGGGAGCCCATCGATCAGGTCTTGGATGTGGGTGTACGGGCCATCAATGCCCTGCTCACCGTCGGGCGAGGTCAGCGGATGGGGTTGTTCGCAGGCAGTGGCGTGGGGAAATCCGTGCTCCTGGGCATGATGGCCCGTTACACGTCGGCGGATGTGGTGGTGGTGGGGCTGATCGGGGAACGTGGCCGGGAGGTCAAGGAATTCATTGAAAACATCCTGGGCGAAGAGGGGCTGCGCAGGGCGGTGGTGGTGGCCGCACCGGCCGACTCCCCGCCTCTGCTGCGTCTGCACGGGGCGGCATATGCCACTGCCATCGCCGAGCATTTCCGTGACCAGGGCAAGCACGTGCTGCTCATCATGGATTCGCTCACCCGCTTTGCCCAGGCACAGCGGGAGATCGCCCTGGCGGTGGGTGAGCCGCCCGCCACCAAGGGCTATCCGCCATCGGTGTTCGCAAAGCTGCCGCAACTGGTGGAACGCGCAGGCAACGGGCGCAGCGGTTCAGGCTCCATCACGGCGTTCTATACCGTGCTGATGGAAGGCGACGATCAGCAGGACCCCATTGCTGACGCTGCCCGGGCGATCCTGGACGGACACGTGGTGCTTTCACGGCTACTGGCCGATCAGGGACATTATCCCGCCATCGACATCGAGGCCTCGGTGTCCCGGGTGATCACCGACCTGCTGTCCAGGGAGGAGATGGACAAGGTGCGGCATTTCAAGGCCCTGTACGCGCGTTATCAACGCAGCCGGGACCTCATTACCATCGGTGCCTACGTCAAGGGAAACGATGTCCAACTGGACGAGGCGATAGAGCTCTATCCGCGCATGGAGTCCTATCTTGTCCAGGACTTCGCGGACAAGTTCGACTACGCCGTCAGCCGTGAGCAGTTGGAATCCTTGTTCAGTTCAAGGCTGGGGCAAGTCGGGTGATGCTTGCTCTCGGGCCGCCATCTGATGGAATGGCGGCCACAGGGATACTAGCTGTCTTCTTTGGAGTTCTTGGCCAGGCGATACCAGATGAATAGGCCCATGCCTATCATGAAGACGAAGGTGAACAAGGCCAGCAGGCCGATGTCACTGCCGAACAGTTCTTTCATGACGACGTCCATACGTATCTCCTCGTAATGCCCCTCACGGGTGCGTGGCTGGAAGCTGCGATCTCGGTGTGAGGGTCAGGTCCCCCTTGAAGGGAGCCTCCCAGTTCCCCGCCAACCGCCAGCTGCGATTGGGCGGTTCCAGAATGAGGCGGCGCTTGCTCGCGATCATGGCTGGCAAACTGGCGGTGTAGACACCGGTGCCGATGGCCGTGAGCTTGATCGTCGCATCCTCGGCGGCACGGCTGGGATGGATCGCGATCAGATTGAGCAAGTC
>JBJKSP010000036.1:0-6296 GCA_046703865.1 Thiobacillaceae bacterium | reverse complement strand
CTTCTGCTCCCCTGGCTTCATACCCGCCAGTTGACCTTCGAAATCCTTTAATGTGAGGCCCTCGCCCAACACCACCGGAAAATCCTTGCCCTCGCCGCCCTGGAAAGGCTGACCGTCGATGGTACCGGTGTAGTCGATGTGCACACGGTCGGCGTCCTGAGCGGCCCGATCGACGGCGTGATAGTGCAGGCGTTGCTTGCGCAGGATCTCCAAAGTCTAATCCACATCGGCGTCGGTAACCTCGGTCACCGGCTGGGCCAGCTTGATCTGGCTCACGTCGCCCAACACGATCTCCGGCATGACCTCGAAGACCGCGGCAAATGATGTATCGGCCGACCCTTCCGCGGTCTGGGCGGGCTCGAAACGGGGATAGCCCGCCACCTTTATGCCCTGATCCCGGGTGGCGTCAAGAAACCGCTTCTGCAAGGCCTCGCCCATGACATCGCCCCGGACCTCTTCGCCGTACCGGTTGGCCACCAGCTTCATGGGCGCCTTGCCCGGCCGGAAGCCGTCCATGCGCACGTTCTTGGCAATCTTTTGCAGGCGTTTGCCGACCTCAGTTTCGATCTCGTCCCTGGGAAGGGTCAGGACGACTCGGCGTTCAAGTCCTTCGAGGACTTCCACTTGGCTGTTCATGGAGCGATTCCTTGGGTTGAAATTTAAAACTGGTGCGAAAGGAGGGACTCGAACCCTCACGGGGGTTACCCGCTGGAACCTAAATCCAGTGCGTCTACCAATTCCGCCACTTTCGCGAAAATAGGAAAGTGTAATATACCTGCCTTTGACGTACCAACCGGAAGGCCGGTGCATCCGACATAACCAATTGATCGGCATAAGCAATATGGATACGGCACGCCCGCACCTGATCAACGCCGGCCACTACGAGAACTTCCCCGTCGCCTCCGTCCTGTTGCCCGGCAGACTGCGTCCCCCGGTCCGGGCCATCTACGCCTTCGCCCGGTCGGCGGACGACGTGGCCGACGAGGGCAGCGTAACCGCTGAAACGCGTCTGGCGGAACTGGCCGCCTACCGGGAAAAGCTGCATGCCCTGGCGCGGGGCGAGAGCGTCGAAGATCCCCTATTCGTCGACCTGGCCCGGGCCGTCCGGGAACACGGCCTGCCCTGGCAACCCTTCCATGACCTGCTGGACGCCTTTTCCCAAGATGTGGTCAAGACCCGCTATGCCCATTTCGGGGAGGTGATGGACTATTGCAGGAAATCCGCCAACCCCGTCGGCCACCTCCTGCTCAAGCTTTACGGAGACGATGACCTGAAGCACCAGGCCTGGTCCGACGGCATCTGCTCGGCCCTGCAACTGATCAATTTCCTTCAGGATGTGGCGGTCGATTACCGCAAGGGGCGCATCTACCTGCCCCAGGACGAAATGGCCCGGTTCGGCGTCAGCGAGCGCCAGATCGCGGAAGGCCGGGTGGATGGCCTCTGGCAACAGTTCATGAAGACCCAGATCGAACGTGCGCGTCGCATCCTGACCGCCGGTGCCCCCCTGGGCAGGGCCCTGCCCGGCCGCATCGGCTTGGAGGTCCGCCTCATCATCCTGGGGGGCGAGCGCATCCTGTACAAACTGCACCAGTCCCGGGGCGACATGTTCCACCACCGCCCCACCCTGGGCCCGGGAGACTGGATATCCATGCTGGGCCGTGCCCTGCGGCCCGCATCCCGCCGCAGGAAGGCGGCAGATTGCGGCAGCGGAGGATGCGGATGCGGGACGGGACCGCGATGAACGACCCGCACCGCTATTGCCAGGAACGCGCCGCCGCCAGCGGTTCCAGCTTCTACTACGCCTTCCGTTTCCTGCCGCCGGACAGGCGGCGTGCCATCTCCGCCTTCTACGCCTTCTGCCGCGAGGTGGACGATATCGCCGACGAATGCCATGAACCCGACCTGGCCCGCACCAAACTGGGCTGGTGGCGGGGGGAACTGGACAGGCTCTACGCGGCCAGCCCCACCCACCCCGTGACCCGGGCGCTCCAGGAGGCCGTGCCCGCCTACAGACTGGACCGAGAGCAATTCGAGGAGATCCTGGACGGCATGGAGATGGACTTCACCCAATTCCGGTATCCGGACTTCAAACAGCTGCGCCTTTACTGCCACCGGGTCGCCGGGGTGGTGGGCGAGATCTCGGCCCAGATCTTCGGCTACACGGAGCACGCCACCCTCAAGTATGCGGCCCATCTGGGCCTGGCCTTCCAGCTCACCAACATCATCCGGGACGTGGGGGAAGACGCCCGGCGTGGCAGGATCTATCTGCCCCAGGACGAAATGGCGCGCTTCGGCGTCTCGGAAGGCGATCTCCTGTCCGGGCGCGATGCCGAGGGTTTCCGGGCACTCATGGAATTCCAGTACCGGCGCGCCCGGCAGGCCTACGAACAGGCCATCGCCCAACTTCCGACCTGCGACCGCAAGGCCCAACGCCCGGGACTGATCATGGCCGCCATTTACCAGACCCTGCTGGAGGAAATCCGGCGTGATGGCTAACCGGTCCTGCACGCCCGCACCGCCCTGACCCCCATACGCAAGCTCTGGATCGCCTGGCGCACCTGGGTGGGCGCTTGAACATCGCGGTGGTCGGCGGGGGCTGGAGCGGCCTGGCCGTCGCCCTGGAACTCGCCCAGTCTGGCCGCCGGGTGAGCGTCTACGAAGCCGCCAAACAACTGGGTGGCCGGGCACGGGGGGTGGCATGGAACGACCTGACCGTGGACAACGGCCAGCATCTGATGGTGGGGGCGTACCGGGAGGTGCTGCGGCTGGTTGGGCTGTGCGGGACGCTGGATCGGCTGGAGCGCCGCCCGCTGGAACTGGTGGGGCCCGGCTTCCGATTGCGCCTGCCGCGCCTGCCCGCACCCTGGAACCTGGGCCTTGGCCTCCTCACGGCCCGTGGCCTCTCCCCGGGTGACAAACTGGCCGCCGTCCGCTTCATGCAATCCCTCAAGAAGCGGGGGTTCCGCCTGTCGGAAGACGTGCCGGCCGCGGACCTACTGGCCCGATGCCGCCAATCCCAGGCAGTGATAGACAGGCTGTGGGGCCCCATCTGCGTGGCCGCCCTCAACACCCCCCTGGAGACCGCCTCAGCCCAGGTCTTCTGTCACGTCCTGCGTGACAGCCTGGCTGGAGGCCGGGGCGACAGCGACCTGGTATTCAACCGTACCGACCTGGGGCGGCTGTTGCCTGCCGCAGCGTCAAGGTTCATCACGAGCCGGGGCGGGGAAGTCCACCTGTCCAGCAGGGTGACCGGCCTCCGGCCCGAAGGCGGCGGCTACCGGCTGGCGGGGCCGGATGAGGCCGCGGACACGGTGGTGTTGGCCGTCCATCCCGCCAGGCTGCCGACGCTGCTGGCCGGCCTGCCGGAATTGCATGATATCGCGGCCGGCGTGGCCACCTATGCCTGGCAGCCCATCCTGACCTGCTGGTTGAGGTTCGAGCGTCCCCTGCCCTTCACCTTCCCTATGCTGGCCCTGGCCCAGGGCAGCCAGAGTCCCTGGGCCTTCGAGCGCAACGACCTGGCCCCGGGCCTGGTGTCCATCGTGGTCAGCGCCGAGGGGCCGCACCTGAGGGAGGCCCCGGAAACGCTGCGAGATCGCTATCTTGCAGGCCTGGAGGATGCCGTGGGACCCTTGCCGAAACTAAAGGACTGGACGAGCTTCGTGGAAAAACGCGCCACCTATGCCTGCCGTCCGGGGATGTACCGGCCGGAACACCGGCCCCCTTTGCCGGGACTCTGGCTCGCCGGCGACTACACCAGGGGCGATTACCCCGCCACCCTCGAAGGCGCCGTCAGGAGCGGCGTAGAATGCGCCCGCCTGATCCTGGAGACCGCATGATGGAAGATCACACCCCCAATGGCCTGTTGGAGGACCGTGTCATTCTGGTCACCGGCGCCGGCCAGGGTCTGGGCCGCGCCGCGGCGCTGGCCTACGCGGCCAAGGGGGCCACGGTCATCCTGTTGGGCCGCACGGTAACCAAGCTGGAAGGGGTCTACGACGAGATCGAGGCCGCAGGCGGCCCCCAACCGGTCATCTTCCCCATGGACCTGGCCGCCGCCACGGACCCCGATTACGAGGCCCTGGCCCAGGCCATCGCCCAACAGCTCGCTCGTCTGGACGGCATCCTGCACTGCGCCACTCACTTCTACAACCTTTCACCGCTGTACCTGCAGTCCGGCACGCAGTGGCTGGAATTCTTCAAGACCAACACCCTCGCCCCGTTCGCCCTCAACACCAAATGCGAGCACCTGCTGAAGCGCTCCCCGGATGCCTCGGTGATCCTGGTGGGCGAGAGCCACGGTCACCTGCCCGCCGCCTACTGGGGCGGGTTTGCCGTGTCCAAGGCGGCGCTGGAGGCCTATTTCAAGATCCAGTCGGACGAGTGGTCCGACCTGCCAAATCTGCGCATCAACCTGCTCATTCCGGGAGCCGCCAATACCCCCCAGCGCGCCCGAAGCCATCCCGGCGAATTCAAGGACACCCTGCCCCAGCCGGAGGAAGTGGCCCGTCAACTGACCTATCTGATGGGACCGGAGTCCCGTAACTTGAGGGGCCGCATTCTGCAATACGGCACAGACCTTCCATAAAGGGCCTGCGAGGCACGCCCGATCCTGCGCACGGGCGTTCACAGTTCCCGCAGATAGTCCATGACCCCCTGCACCGTGCTCACCCCCCGGACCTCCAGCCCTGCCACGGCCTGCCTGGGCAGGTTGGCCCGTGGTGCCAGGGCATGTGTGAAACCCAGCTTGACTGCCTCCTTGAGCCGTTCCTGGCCGCGCTGGACCGGACGGATCTCGCCGCCGAGACCCACCTCGCCGAATGCCGCCAACTTCCTGGGTAAAGGCTGGTTGCGCAGGGAAGAGAGCACGGCCAGGAGCACGGCCAGGTCTGCGGCCGGCTCGTTGATGCGCACCCCGCCCACGGCATTGACGAATACGTCCTGGTCGTAGCAGGCCACCCCCCCGTGGCGATGCAGCACGGCCAGGAGCATGGCCAGGCGATTCGGGTCCAGACCCACCGTAAGGCGGCGGGGATTGGGAGCATGACTCGCATCCACCAGCGCCTGGATCTCCACCAGCAGCGGCCGCGTCCCCTCCTGGGCCACCACCACGCAGGAGCCCGGCGTGTCCACCTCGGAACGGGACAGGAACAGGGCCGAGGGGTTGCTCACCCCTTTCAGCCCCTTGTCAGTCATGGCGAACACCCCCAGTTCGTTCACCGCCCCGAACCGGTTCTTGAACGCACGGACAAGCCGGAAACTCGACGAAGTGTCGCCTTCGAAATAGAGCACCGTATCTACGATGTGCTCCAACACCCGGGGTCCGGCCAAGGCACCTTCCTTGGTCACGTGGCCGACCAGTACGATGGAAGTGCCGTTGGATTTGGCATGGCGGGTCAGGGCCTGGGCACACTCCCTGACTTGGGCCACACTACCCGGGGCGGACTGCATCTGCTCTGTGTAAACGGTCTGGATGGAGTCGATGACCGCGACACGGGGCACTTCCGACGCCAACGTGGCCAGGATGGACTCCAGCCGAGTCTCGGTGAGCAGGGGGAGATCGGACTGCGCCAGTCCCAGCCGCCGTGCCCGCATCGCAATCTGGTCGGCGGATTCCTCGCCGCTGACGTAAAGGGTGCCCATGCGGCCGGACAGGCCGGCCAGGGCCTGCAGCAGCAGTGTGGATTTCCCGATCCCCGGGTCTCCGCCCAGCAGGACCACACCCCCCTCCACCAGCCCCCCCCCCAGGACCCGGTCGAATTCCGGCAGGCCGGTGGCGATGCGCAGCGTCTCCCTGGCCTCGACCCGGTCCAGGCGCTGCACGCCCCCCGCCTCAGCGACAAGGCCACGATGACGTGTGGACTTGGCCTCCACGACGGTCTCCGCCAGGGAGTTCCAGGCCAGGCAATGGGGACACTGGCCCTGCCATTTCTGGGTCTGGCCGCCGCATTCGCGGCATACATAATGCGTGCTGTCCTTGGGCATGTGGGCTCCGGCCGATGGGCGGGGGTTATACCCCGAGAGTCCGGCCCATCACAACAGGGCGTCCAGGGGGCGGGCAGGACCGCATAATGCGGATATGGCCGACCGCATACCCTCACCCTGGCGCTGGGACATCTTCTGCACCGTCGTGGACAACTACGGCGATGCCGGCATCACCTGGCGCCTCGCCCACCAGCTCGCCGTGGAACACGGCGTCCGGGTCCGCCTGTGGGTGGACGACCTGGGTTGCCTCCAGGCCCTGCTGCCCGACGTGGCGCCGGAGCAGACCATCCAGACGCTGGACGGCGTGGAGG
>JBJKSP010000035.1:0-3252 GCA_046703865.1 Thiobacillaceae bacterium | reverse complement strand
GGCCTGAACTGCCAGACTGCGATGACGACCAGGACCACGACAGCGGCGACCATGGCCCACGCCGGAGGCCGGCGCGACGCGGGCCGCGCGATGGGCGTCGGCGCCGGCCGGGGGGACATCTCCCGCTTGTCCGCCCTCGCCGACAGGCTCCCCTGCTGTGCCAGCGGGCCGGCCTGCTTCCCGAGCGGTGCGTCCAGGGGCGGCGTCCAGGCGTCGATCCACTGGTCAGCGGAGGTGAACAGCTCCAGGGAGCAGGCGGGCAGGACGACCTCAGCGCGCAGCGTGTAGACGGGGATGCCCTTGCTGACCGCCCGTTCCACCTCCCGGGCCACGAAGGGCGAGGCGTTTGCCCGGGCGGTGAGCACCAGGACCAGGGCGGCGCTGGCCTCGATGCCGGCGAGGATCTCGGCGCCGTATTCCCGGCCCGGCCGCACGTCGCGGGGGGCGATCCAGCAGGTGAGGCCCCGCTGCTCCAGATGCTCACACACCGCCTGGGCGAAGGCGGCGTCCTCGGAGGCGTGGCTGATGAAGACCGGCCCGGCCGTCTTGCCTGGCCCCCGGATGTCGTTGGGGATATCACTGTCCATGACTGCCCTCCTCCTCCTGCCAGCCAACCCAAGACCCGAGGACGGTCCCCAGGTTCTTATTTATCGATTCGGTACTCCAGCATAGCCGGTTCGACCCCAAGAATGCATCGGGCCGGCGGGGGCCGATCCTTCGCTACTCCTCCGCCAACCCCTCCCTCACCGTCGGGTAGCGCAAACGGAACCCCAGCTCCCCCTTGATGCGCCGGTTGGACAGGCACCGGGACTCGCTCAGGAAGGTCCGCATGGCCGGCGTCACCGCCGCCATCACCTGGTCCCGGGGCAGGCGCGGCGGACGCGGCAGTTTCAGGTGGTCCGCCACCACGTCGAACCAGTCCCCCATCTTGAGCCCGCTGTCGTCCACGGCGTTGTAGATCCGGTTGTGCCTTCCCCGGAGCAGGGCCGCCACGGCCAGGCGGGCCAGGTCCTGGGCGTGAATGTGGTTGGTGTGGATGTCCTCTTCCGGCCTGAGGGCGGGCAGGCCCTTGCGCACACGCTCGGCAGGCAGCCGGTCGGCGGCATAGATGCCCGGCGCGCGCAGGATGGCCAGCCGCACGCCCGCCCGGCCGGCCCAGCTCCTCAGCTTCCGCTCCGCGTCCCGGCGCCGCTTGGCCCGGGCATTGTTGGGCCGGGCCGGGCGGGTTTCCGGCACGAACCCGCCGGCGCAGTCGCCATAGACCCCGGTGGTGCTGATATAGGCCAGGCTGCGGACCCGTCGGGGTGCGCAGCCTTTGCGATGCGCATATCCCCTTAGGCCGGGGCGCCCGGTCCCGCGTGGTAAACTGCCGCCCCCCAAGGCTGCAAGCAGACGGCCGGTGCGGGGATCGGCCTCGCCCTCCCCGGGGGGCGGCGCGAAATGCAGCACGGCGTCGGCCAAGCCCGCCAGGCGCCCGAGGCCGGCACGGTCGTCCAGGTCGCCGAAAACAGGCACCACGCCGGCGGCGCGCAGCGCCGGGACCCGCTCGGGGCTGCGCACCAGGCCGTAGACCCGGGCCCGGCCCCTGAGCTGTCGGGCGGCCCGCAGGCCCACGTCGCCGCAGCCGATGATCAGGATTCGCAACATTTGTTCGTACAGGAATCAGGCATGTCTCATCAGGTCACCCTACAACCCAGCGGCCACCAGTTTACCGTGGAAGACGGCCAGAGCATCCTGGAGGCGGGACTCGACGCCGGCTTCGCCCTGCCCTACGGCTGCCGCAACGGCGCCTGCGGCAGCTGCAAGGGGAAGGTCCTTTCGGGCGAGGTGGACTACGGCCAATACCAGCCCACCACCCTCACGGAGGAGGAACGCAGGCGCGGCTACGCCCTGTTCTGCTCGGCCAAGCCCCTCAGCGACCTGACCCTGGAGGCACAGGAGATCAGCGCCGCCAGGGACATCCCGGTGAAGACCCTGCCCTGCCGGGTGGAACGGATGGAGCGCCTGTGCCACGACGTCATGGGCGTGTGGCTCAAGCTGCCCTCCAACGAGCGCCTCCAGTTCCTGCCCGGCCAGTACGTGGAATTCCTGCTCAGGGACGGCCAGCGGCGCAGCTACTCAATGGGCAACGCCCCCGAAGAGGACAGCCTGCTGGAGCTGCACCTGCGCTATGTAGCCGGCGGCAGCTTCTCCGAGCACGTGTTCAACACCATGAAGCCCAAGGACATCATGCGCATCCGCGGCCCCCTGGGGAGCTTCTTCCTGCGCGAGTCCGACAAGCCCATGATCTTCGTGGCCGGCGGCACCGGCTTCGCCCCCATCAAGAGCATCCTCGTCCACGCCCTGAAGCACCAGGTGCTGGACCGCCAGATGGTGCTGTACTGGGGCGCCCGGGCGCTGCGCGACCTCTACCTGCCGGATCTGCCGGGTCAGTGGCAGCAGGCCCATGACAACTTCACCTACATCCCGGTCCTGTCGGAGCCGGCCCCCGAGGACCGCTGGCCGGGCCGGACCGGACTGGTCCACGCGGCGGTGCTGGCGGACTTCCAGGACCTGTCCGGCTATCAGGTCTATGCCTGCGGCGCCCCCGCCATGGTGGACGCCGCCCGCCGGGACTTCACCGCCCGGGGCCTGCCCGAGGAAGAGTTCTACTCCGACGCCTTCACCTTCCAGAACACGGCGGCGGACGATTAGGCGGGCGGGGGCCGGGCAGCCGGCCTCGGGACCGCTGGGCCTCCCCGGTAAGATCTGCCCCAGACACCAGAGGCAACACGAGAGGCAATCCGTTGGCCACCCTGATCCCCGCCCTGAGCACCTGCGTCTCCCGCATGACGGGCGGCGAGCGGCGGTTCGCCCAGCGCCTGGAACAGAAGCTGGAGGACGATTACCTGCTCTGGTACGACGTGCCCGTGGGTCCGGCCAACGCCCATCCGGATTTCGTCATCCTGCACCCGCACCGCGGCGTGCTCATCCTGGAGGTCAAGGACTGGAAGCCGGACACGATCCGGCGCATGGACAGGCACTCCGCAACCCTGCTCACCGCCGAGGGCCTCAAGACGGTCGCCTACCCTTTGGAGCAGGCGCGCCAGTATGCCCATGCCGTGGTGGACGCCTTGGAAAAGGACCCCCAGCTCGGCTTCTCCTCCGGCGCCCTCAAGGGCCGGCTGCTGTTTTCCTGGAGCTACGGGGTGGTGCTTGCCAACAACTCGCGCGGCCAGTTCGAATCCACCGACTTGGCCGAGGTCCTGGAAC
>JBJKSP010000034.1:0-11450 GCA_046703865.1 Thiobacillaceae bacterium | reverse complement strand
CCTCGACGGGGGTCCAGGGCTTATAGAGATAGTTGTCCAGCTGGCCCAGTGCACAGGCCTGCAGGATGGTTGGCGAGGCCGCGCGGTCGCCCCAGGCGACCAACAAGGCGCGCTTCGCCATCGGCTCCATGGAACGGAGGCGGCCAAGGAACTCGTTGCCGGTCATCTCCGGCATCCACTGGTCGGCGATGACCAACGCGATTTCCTCGCCTCCCTCCCTGATCTTTGCTATTGCATCCATGGCGGACGATGAGGACAAGTGCGGCTCGACTCGGTAGTCGCCGCCGAACCTGCGCGTGAGGGCGTCCAGCATGGCCGCCAGCGCGGCCGGCTCGTCGTCGACGATCAGGATCACAGGTCTCTCTGCCATAAGAGCTCCTCGTCTATCCGGCCTCCCTGCATTTTTCCCACGTTCCAGATCCAGGGTTGCAGCCTGTTCCGGATATTCCGGTGACCGGGCGCCAGACTCAGCCTCACTGGCTCAAGTGCCGGCTACAAAACCATCCGACGTTTGAAGCCCAATAGGCTGCCTTGTCGGAATAATCGGTATTCGATCACTGCCATATCCCCTCTACCCCTCGATTGTTCGGCCATTGATGACGGGGAGCCACCACACCTAAGCGTGGTGGTGGCGAAGCAGTTCGTCGATTTCCTCCATGGTGAATTTGTTGAGTTGCACGATCTTGGCATTCACGCGGTAAGCGGACGGCAAGATGGCCCGGGCCTGGTCCTTGCTGTCGACTTCCGCGATGATCCATGCCTTGTGGACCCCGTCCTTGCAACCCCAGTCCGCATGCGTGAGGAAGTGCGAACCGCTCTCCAAGAAAATCTTGACGGCATGGGAGCATGCCACGACATCTTCCTCGTGTGGGACTTCGATCAGAAATCTCGCCATGGCCTCCTCCCCCTCCTTCATGTTATTGCCTGCGTTTAATAAGAATAGTTCTCATGCCAGGAATCACAACATGCCCCCTGTTCATCAAGGCGCCCCGGTCAGGGCATGCCGCTATCGGACAGGACGCTCGCGTTCTATCTCGCGTTCCAGCGCCGCCCTGTCCCACCGGCCCAGGTCCGCCGCAGCCTCGTAGGTCGATTGCAGGAAGGCGAGCAAGCTGTCGTCCGGCGCCGGTGCCGTCCGGACAGCATCGTACGGCAGGATGAACTCCTTGAGATCGGGGCTGTAAAAGGCCGAGCCGGGCTCGATTGGCGCCTCCGGAAAGCCCGCCGGTTCGGGATAGGCGTAGGCATAGAAGGCCGGATAGGGGACCGGGCCGCCCCCGGGCCAGAACCCGCAGCTGCTCACCTCGTGGGAGTAAGCCTCCCGGGTCACCCAGTCGGGCAGGTTCGGAATCCCGCCTGGATGCGGAGGCGCCGTCCGGCCGGAAAATCGGGTCACGGCCAGGTCCGGGGCGCCCCAGAAATAGTGCACGGGGCTGCACTTGCCGATGAAGCGCGCCCGGAACCGGTTGAAGACCCGGTCGGCTTGGACCAGGATGCGCCAAAACCGGTGCGAGTACTCCGGGTCGTAGGCGCAGTGGACCTCGTCCTGCTCGAACCGGAGGGGATCGGCCACCTCGTTGGGCTTGCCGTGGATGCTCACGGGGAGCCCAAGCCTTTCCATCTCTCCCATCAGGCGTGCGTAGAACGCCGCCACCGACATCGGCTGGAGTGGAAAGCCGCCGGTGCCGCCGTCGCTCGATTGCATCCTCAGCTGATGGTCAATGAAGTCGAAATCGATCTGGAAGGTCCGGGTGCCATGGGGAATGCGCGACGTGGTCAGGCCCCGGGACGTGACGTACAGGGTGACGTGCCAGGAGTGGTTGGCCCACGGGCTCTGAACCAGCCGGATTTTGCCGACGATCTGGGTCCAGAGGTGCAGGGTTGCATAAGTATCGCTCCAGGCCTCGAGCGGCAGACTCGGCCAAGTGTCCTGATGGGAAGCGGTGTCAATGCTCATGGCCCCTCCTCTCTGATCATTCCCGGACCGGCAGTTGGGCCTTTCGCCCGGCTCACGAACGCGAAGGCTAACGGAAGAAGCACGTTAACCGCTATGCAGCAGGTACAGCCCAGCGTAGGTCATGACGCGCGCGTGCCCTCGCCCATCGCGGAGATGGCTTTGCTGAGCGGTCTCCGATATTCATTGTGCAAGTGCAGCCGAGATTGGGTTTTCAGCCGGACAGGTAGCCGGCGCTGTCAGTCGCCCGTCACGAGGGACTGAAGGTCCCGCTCCAGCAGCGTCGTGTCGCCCAGGTTCAGCTCCACCAGACGGCGCAGGGTGGCGGCGCTGTCCAGGTCCATGTCCACGCACTGGAAGCCGGCCAGGCGGCCATGCTCGTGGGCGGGGATGACGCTCATCTCCATTTGCAGGTCGGGGGCCAGCCAGACGGCCAGGCGGTAGGTGGCGTTGGGGTTCAGGTGCCAGTCCGCTTGGGCCTCCAGCAGACAGCCCTTGAGGGACAGGTCCCGCAGCCGGCACGGCCTGTCCCCGGCGGACGTGAACAGGGTCGCCCGGGCGTCGTGGACGACGCGGTGGTAGTGGCGTTGTTCCTTGTAGGGGGCATCGCTCATGGCTGGGTCTCCTGTTGCGGGGGCGGGTGCGCTACTTGCGGTCCGGCCGGGCCGGTGCAAGGGTCGACGGTCCAGGGGGATTATCGGCTCAGGGGGCCAGGGTCTGAACCCCTTCCGGCGTGCCCAGCAGGCACACGTCGGCGCCGCGCTGCGCGTACAGCCCCACCGTCACCACGCCCGTGATCTGGTTGATCTGGGCCTCCATGGCCACGGGGTCAAGGATGTCCAGGTTGTGCACGTCCAGAATGACGTTGCCGTTGTCCGTGGTGAACCCCGCTCGCAGCGCCGGGCTGCCCCCCAAAGCCACCAGCTGCCGCGCCACGTAGGAGCGGGCCATGGGAATCACCTCCACCGGCAGGGGGAAGCGCCCCAGCACATCCACCAGTTTGGACTGATCGGCGATGCACACGAAGCGCTTGGCGCAGGCGGCGACGATCTTCTCCCGGGTCAGCGCCCCGCCGCCGCCCTTGATCATGTGCATGTGGCGGGTGATTTCGTCGGCCCCGTCCACGTACACCTCCATCTCGCCCACGTCGTTGAGTTCCAGGACCTCGATGCCGTGCTTCCTGAGCCTGTCGGCGGTGGCGACCGAGCTGGCCACGGCACCATCGATGCGGCCCTTGACCTTTGCCAGCTCGTCGATGAAATAGTTGGCGGTGGAACCGGTGCCCACCCCGATGACGCCGGCGGGCACGTATTCGACGGCGGCCCGGGCTACGGCTTGTTTCATTTCGTCCTGATTCATGGCCATTCTCTAGGAAGTTCTCTGGAAAAGCCTGAGAATAGCGGCCTTTCCCGGCCCTATCAAACCGCCTGTCGCACCCGCCCCATGACCGACTATCTGGAGAAGATCCTCCTCGCCCGCGTCTACGACGTGGCCATCGAATCGCCGCTGGAGGTGGCGGAAAACCTGTCCCGCCGCACCGGCAACACCGTCTGGCTCAAGCGGGAGGACGTACAGCCCGTGTTCTCGTTCAAGCTGCGCGGGGCCTACAACAAGATGTCCGGCCTGTCCAAGGCGGCCCTGGGGCGCGGGGTGGTGGCCGCCAGCGCCGGCAACCATGCCCAGGGGGTGGCCCTGTCCGCCCAGGTCCTGAACTGCCGGGCGACCATCGTCATGCCCGCCACCACGCCCCAGATCAAGGTGGATGCCGTGGCCAAGCGCGGCGCCCAGGTGGTCCTGCACGGCGACTCCTACGACGAGGCCTACCGGCATGCCCGGGACATCGCCAAATCCGAGAAGAAGACCTTCGTCCATCCCTACGACGACCCGGAGGTGATCGCCGGCCAGGGCACCATCGGCATGGAACTGGTGCGCCAGGCGCGCGGCCCCCTGGACGCCGTGTTCGTGCCGGTGGGCGGCGGCGGGCTCATCGCCGGCATCGCCGCCTATCTCAAGCGCCTGCGCCCGGAGATCCGGGTGATCGGCGTGGAGCCGGAAGAGGCCGACGCCATGGCCCGGTCCCTGTGCAAGAAGGAGCGCGTCGTGCTGCCCCAGGTGGGCATCTTCGCCGACGGGGTGGCGGTCAAGCAGGTGGGCGAAGAGACCTTCCGCCTGTGCCGGGAGTACGTGGACGAGGTGATCCGGGTGGACAACGACGCCATCTGCGCCGCCATCAAGGACGTGTTCGAGGACACGCGCTCCATCCTGGAGCCCGCCGGCGCCCTGGGGGTGGCGGGCCTGAAGTTCTGGGCCGCCCGGGAGAAGGCGAAGAACAGGCATCTGGTGGCCATCGCCAGCGGCGCCAACATGAACTTCGACCGCCTGCGCTTCGTGGCGGAGCGGGCGGAACTGGGGGAGTAGCGCGAGGCGGTGCTGGCGGTCTCCATCCCGGAGCGGCCGGGCAGCTTCAAGGCCTTCTGCTCCTTGCTGGGGACCCGGGGCATCACCGAATTCAACTACCGCTATTCCGACCCCTCGGTGGCCCACGTGTTCGTGGGCATCCAGGTCCACAACCGCACCGAGGTGGACAGGCTCGTGGCCATGCTGGACAAGCACGAGCTGCCGGTGCTGGACCTCACCGAAAACGAGATGGCCAAGCTGCACATCCGCCATCTGGTGGGGGGACGCGCGCCCCAGGTGAACGACGAGGTGATCTACCGCTTCGAGTTCCCGGAGCGGCCGGGCGCGCTGATGAAGTTCCTGAACAGCATGAGCCACGACTGGAACATCAGCCTGTTCCACTACCGCAACCACGGCTCCGATAACGGCCGCGTGCTGGTGGGCATCCAGGTGCCGCCGGCAGAAAAGGACGAGTTCCAGAAATTCCTGGACGGCCTAGGCTACCGCTACTGGAACGAGTCCCGCAACCCGGCCTACAGGCTGTTCCTGAAATAGGGGCCGGAGGGGGGCTCCCCGCCCCCTCCCGGCTCTTCCGGGCACCATGGACTCGGGCGGTTATCCTTGGGGATATCGGATCCTTACGCCCGGCATTGCGAGCCGGAGCTCGCTCCTACTTGCTTTCCTTGGGGCAGGTGGACACGCCCAGGGGGAGATATACGGGACACCACTTGAACAGGCCCGTGACCAGGGGGATGACGCCGATCCAGGCCCAGACCGGCCCACCTCCTACAGAAGGAATGGCCCAGGCGATCAGGGCCAGACCCACGACGATGCGCAGCACGCGATCGATACCACCCACATTCGCTTTCATCTGCTTTCTCCTTAGTCCAAACACGCACCCGAATTCCGGTTCGATTGCGTTTTCATGATATGCGACGAACCAGGTGGGTTCCGTAACCTTTGTCACAAAGAACCGTCAAGAAATGGTCAATAAAAGGTTAAATTTAAAAGCTATTCCCTGTTTACAAGCATACCTCTCATTTAATTTTTTAAGGCATTCCCTGATTTCTTACACAAGGACTACAAATTAATCTATAAGCATTTGATTTTCGTGTGGGTCTGGTCACACTCACACGATTATGGAGAGGAGTGGGGATGAAAGAGGTCGGTTTATCGGGCGTGTACCTGACGCCGCAGGCTATGGATGTCCTGGATTGGGTGCCGGTCATCATCTGGGTCTCGGACTTGGAAGGGCAATGCCAGTATGTGAACGCGGCCTACCGGGAATACACGGGCGCCGGTGTGGAAGATTCCCTGGGCCAGAGCTGGTTGTCCGCGCTGCATCCGGCGGACGCCGCCGCGTGGCACAAGGAAGTGCACGATGCCTTGGCGAACACGCGGCCCTTCACACTGGACTGTCGTCTACGGCGGCACGACGGTCGGTACCGCTGGATGATGAAAAAGGTCCAGCCCATGTACGACGCCGAGGGGAACGCCATCGGCTTTCTCGGCTGTTGCTGGGACGTGACCGGTCAGAAGCAGTCCGCGGAATCCCTGCGTCAGGCAAGCGACAAGCATCGATCCATCCTGAGCCACCAGAGGCAGGCCACGGCGATGGTGGAAGATTTCATGCATGCGGAAGGCAGTCATGGAGGACAGACCGGCGACGATCGCCTGACCCCGCGCCAACGGGAAATCCTGCACCTCATCGCACGCGGCTATGCCACCCGTGAGATCGCCGCCCAACTGCGTGTCAGCGTGAAGACGGTGGAGAGCCACCGCGCCCAGCTCATGCAACGGCTCAACATCCACGACGTGGCGGGGCTGACCCGCTACGCCATTCGCACGGGTCTGGTGAGGCCGGACATTTAGGCTTCCGGACAGCAGCGCCACACGGCTGAATTGCCGCGCTTCGCTCGCAATGACACCTGAACGTCATCGCGAGACCCTTAGGGTCGTGGCGATCCATGGCCTGAGCACCGATAGACCCAGGCATACACCCTAGCCTGCCAGTTCCAACAACCGCCCCGGTTCCAGCACTTCCACCCGCTCCCGTCCCAGGCGGACCCAACCCTGGTCCGCGAACTGTCCCAGCAACCGGGACACGATCTCCCGTACACTGCCCAAGTCTTCGGCAATGGCCTGGTGAGAGAGGCGAACCACCGGTCCGCGCTCCACCAGCCAGGCGGCCAGCCGCTGGTCCAGCTTCTTCAAGGCCACCTCTTCCACCAATTGCATCAGCCCCGACAGGCGCTCGGCGAAATGGTCGAACACCAGTTGCCGGTAGGGGGCGTGTTCGGCCACCAGGCGCATGAACCACGCCCGCGGCAGGGTCATGGCGGAAACGGGCGACTCCGCCACCCCGGTGGCCGGATAGGCGTTGCCACCCAGCAGGCAGCCCAGGGTGATGATGCAGACCTCCCCCGGCATCACCCGGTAGAGGCCGATCTCGCGGCCGCTGTCCGCGCGCTTGCTGACCCTGAGGTTGCCCTGCAGTACCAGAGGCAGGGCCTGGCAGGCCTGGCCGTCATCGAAGACGCGGGTGCCCGCCGGGAGGGAAAGCGTCTGCAGCCGGCCGTGCACTTCCTCGTTCAGGCCCGGGGGCAGGCCGCCCAGGGCGGGGAAAAGCACATGCAGACGTTCCCAATCCCGGTTCATAGCCTGAAGGCTGCCCTAATGGCCTCCGTGCGGGCCTTGCGGATGGCCTCGGGAATGCCCCCGGCAGGGGCGTTACGAGCCACCTGCCCGGCGTCGATGCCTGCGGCCGCCCGAAAGGCGGCGCGCAGGGTCTCGGCCTGGAGGAAGGGCCGATCCTCCCACCCCGGTCGACCGTGGAAGTCCGCAGAACAAGCCTCCAGGAACGCCTCGAAGCGTTCCGGTCTGCGGAAGGCGTCGGTGCGTTCCAATACCTCAAGCTGGCCCGGTGCGTCCTCCGGCGTCGCGGCGAAGGCCCGCCCGTGCCAACGGGACACGATCAGGGCGAGCTCCGAGCAGTCGCTGGGCGTCTTCAGGCGCGCGCTGAGCCTTTGCAAGGGCGCCCCCCCCCTTGCCTCATGGCCCGAGTGGTCCGGCCATGACGTCCGCGGGGTCTCGCCCTTGCCCAGGTCATGGGTCAGGACGGCGTAGCGCACCGGCAGGGACGTGCCGTGACCGGCCGCCCAGTCCAGGGCGCGCAGGACGTGATCGCCCGTGTCCACCTCCGGGTGGCTGGCCGGATCCTGGGGCACGCCGAACAGGGCATCCACCTCGGGCATCAGACGCCCGAGGGCGCCGCACCGGCGCAGCACCTGCAGCATGCGCGAGGGCCGGCCTTCCATGAGGCCCCGGGCGAAGTCCTGCCAGACCCGCTCCGGCACCAGGGCGTCCACCTCCCCCGCCGTCACCATTTGCGCCATGAGGGCCATGGTCTCGGGTGCCACCGAAAAGTCCCCGAAGCGCGCCGCGAAGCGGGCCACGCGCAGGATGCGCACGGGGTCCTCGGCGAAGGCCGGCGAGACGTGGCGCAAGACCCGTCCCTCCAGGTCGGCCCGGCCGCCGTAGGGGTCGATGATGCGCCCCGCCGGGTCCTCGGCCATGGCGTTGATGGTCAGATCCCGCCGCTTCAGGTCCTCTTCCAGGCTGACTTCGGGGGCGGCATAGACCTGGAAGCCCTTGTAGCCCAGCGCAGTCTTGCGCTCCGTCCTGGCCAGGGCGTATTCGGCCTGGGTCTCGGGATGGAGGAAGACCGGGAAGTCCCTGCCCACCGGCCGGAAACCCAGCGCCGTCAGCTGTTCCGGCCCGACTCCCACCACCACGTAGTCATGGTCCTGCACCGGCAGGCCCAGGAGGCGGTCGCGCACCGCGCCCCCCACGGCATAGACCCGGATGGGGTCGGGAAAGCCGACGGGACCGTGCCCTGACATCAACGCCCCGCCCGGCTGCGGAAGCGGCCGTAGTCCCGGCGCGGGTCCTCTTCCCTCAGGTAGCCGATCACCGCCTCCAGGCTGGTGGGCGTACCGAAGACGGCCGGGAAGCCATTCTGGCAAACGTTGTCGGTCCGCATGGCGTGGTAGTTGTCCCGGGTCATCAGCTTGCGGCCGGGTTTGAGTTCCATCAGGCGGGCGAACAGATAGGACGCTCGCCAGCCCAGGGGCAGGATGGGGCGTACCACCCCGGTGGCGCGGCCGGCCAGACGCACCAGCTCCTTAAGCGTATAGACCCCGGGCCCGCACAGGTTGTACACCTGCCCATGGGTTTCAGGCATGTCCACGCTCCGGGCAAAGGCCCGGGCCACGTCGCCCACGTAGACCGGCTGGAAGCGTGCGGCGGCTCCGGCCAGCGGCAGGATGGGCGCCAGCCGCATCAGCCCGGCGAACAGGCTCAGAAAGCTGTCCCCGGGGCCGAAGATGACCGAGGGGCGGATCACCGTCACGGCCAGGCCGCCTTCGCGTCCCGCCTCCAGGACGGCGGCCTCCCCGCGCGCCTTGGTCCGCTGGTACACGCTGAGCGAGCCCGGGTCCGCGCCCAGGGCGCTCATGTGCACCAGCCTGGCCATGCCCTCCTGCCGGCACGCCCGGACGATCTTGGCCGGCAGGTCCACGTGGGCACGCTCGAAATCTGATGCACTGCCATGCAGGATGCCGACCAGGTTGATGACCGCATCCGTGCCGCGGATGAGCCCGCTCAGCACATCGGGGTCGTGCACGTCCGCCTCCAGCACCTGGACGGTGGGCAGTACGGTCAGGTCCTTGACACGCTCCGGTCGACGGCCGGGCACCAGCACGCGCTTGCCTCCGGCCGCCAGGAGACTGACCAGATGGCGGCCGACGAAACCGCCGCCGCCAATCACACACAGCTTGTTGTGGATCATGTGTCACAACGGTCGAGGTAGAGACAGGGATTGTAATCCCTGCCCTCAGGAGGTTCCCTTGTCCTTGGAGTCGTCCGTACTTACCGCCTGGGTGGTTTGGGGACGGGCCGGCACGATCCCCAGCAGGTCCTTGAAGTCGGTCTGGTCCATGCCCAAGCGCTGGCTGTAGTACAGGGCGTTGGTCATGACCTTCTTCACGTATTCCCGGGTCTCCGTATAAGGGATGGTCTCGATGTAGATGGCCCCTTCCAGGGGCACATCCGCCTGCCATCGGCGTGCCCGATTCGGGCCCGCGTTGTAGCCGGCCGTGGCCAGGACCGTGGAGTCCTGCAGACTGTCCAGCATGTGCCTCAGGTAATAGGTGCCGAAGCGGATGTTGGTCTCGGGCTTGCCCAGGGCAGCCCTGGCCTTGTGGACGTTGAC
The DNA here is from genome assembly GCA_046703865.1 of Thiobacillaceae bacterium. GTDB lineage: Bacteria > Pseudomonadota > Gammaproteobacteria > Burkholderiales > Thiobacillaceae > JBJKSP01. Next base: position 1,827 of record JBJKSP010000034.1, on the reverse strand, counting down.
CCCCAGCTGCCGTGCGATCCAGCGCCCGGTGGCGGGCATGATCTGCATGAGACCCCGGGCGCCCGAACCGGAGCGCGCGAAGTGCACGAAACGGGATTCCTGGCGTATGAGACCGTAGACCCAGGCCTCGTCCAGCCCGTTTTCCTGGGCGTAGGTGTGGGCCAGATCGCGGTAAGGGGTGATGTAGCGCAGGTCGAAGTTATGCTTTTCCCGGGTCCGCTCCGCCGTGATGATGGACCGGTCGTACCATTCCTCCCGCCGGGCGATCTCCGCCGCCGCCAGCAAGTCCACGTCATCGGCGTCGCGCAGGGCCCATTTCCATTCCAGCACCGCGTCCACCATGAGGCCCAGCTTGCGCAGCAACAGGGCGCGCTGAATGCCGGGCAGCTTGGACACGGCGTCCATGTCCGCCTCCTTGAGGCTGTAGTCCTCGGGCTGGCTCTGGATGGTCACCGGCAATTCCTCGGCGGAGAGCAGGCCATAGTAGCTGGTGCCCCGGGACAGGCGGGCAAAGATGGCGTTGGCCTCGGCAATGTGATTCCGAGCCTCCAGGGCCCGTGCCTCCCAGTACTGCCACACCGGCTTGTCCCTGAGGTCCTCCGGCATGTCCTCGATGGTCTTGTAGACCTGATTCCATCGCCCGGCACGCAGATCGGCCCTGACTTTCCAGGCGATCTGGGCGTCGCTGAGCCGGTCGCCCGCCCGGTCGAACCATTCCAGCGCCTGAGGGTCGTCCTGGCGCGCCGCGTACATGGCGATCTGCCCCCAGCCGTAGACCCTCTCATCGTCGGTGTACTTGTCCTGGGCCCGCTCCCACAGTGTGGCCGCGGCCTGGGGGTCGTTGCGGGCGATCAGGGTCAGGGCATAGAGGGCCGCCTCGCGTTGGCCGCGCCGGGTCGACCCCTCCTTCACCAAGGACTCCGGATGGCGCCGAGCCTTCTTCAGGGCGCCCCTTTCCATGCGCTCTTCGTCGGGCAGGCCGGCGTCCATCTCCCGGGCCAGGCGCAGGTTGCCGATATTCAGGGCCGCGCGCATGCGTTTGTAGCGTTCCCCCTTGTCCACGATCCCGCCCGCCTCCAACAGCACGAACAGGTTCTCGCAGCTGGAGGGCAGGTCACCCGCGTCGTGATAGATGGGCAGGACCGCCTTGGCCGGCGGCGGCACACCGCTGTCCATGGCGGCCAGGAAGGTATCGCAGCGCACCTCGATGTCCGGCTTGGCCAAACGGCTGGCCCAGTTGATGAAGCTGCCCCAGTCCTCCACCTTGGCGGCGCGCAGGGCCAGGTCCGTGCGCAGGTACTCGGAAAGCGGGGACCTGGGATATTCCTTGATGAAATGGGCCAGATCCTCAGGAGTGGGGGAATCGGCCTGCATACGCCAGTATTTCAGGTAGGGCTGCAGGAGATAGTCGGCTGGGACCTTGTGCGCCAGGGTCAGAAACTGGTCGTAATGCCCCTTTTTGTATGCCTCCCGTGCTGCCAGGAAATCTTTGTCAGGACTGGCGTGGGCGACGCCGAAACCAAAGACGAGAAGGAAGAGAAAAAGAAGACGCACCCGTTATATCTGTGAGCTTGGTTGTCCAAGCCCGCACTGTAAAGGATGCCCGCCCAGGCTCCAAGGGCGGGCTTGGGTGCGTCACCACCTCGGGCGTCAATCGTTGGCCAGGCTCACCCGGACGGCGACGCGGACACTGGGACCGGGGTCGTAGGGCAGGAAGGCCGTGTATTCATGGCCCTGGTAGCGGTACACCACGTTGTAGCCCCTGAGCCTGTGGGTCCAGTTGTCCACCGTGTGGCAGCGCTGTTCGTAAACGGGCCGGACCGGGCC
>JBJKSP010000033.1:0-4591 GCA_046703865.1 Thiobacillaceae bacterium | reverse complement strand
TGGACCTGCGCTTTGCGTCGGGCTCCGCCGGCGCCCGGGTGGAATCCCTGCACCCGGAAGACACCGCCGAACATGAAGACGACCCCACCTAGGGCCTCGTTACACTAATTTCGCGCATGCGTCGGGGGCGATTTGGGATGCAGCCCGCGAAGCAAGGCGCGCCGCAGTGCCCCCACTGCAAGCGGATTGCGACAAAGGGGGGCGCCCAAATCGCCCCCGTCCCGAAGGGTTGTCGCGAGAAATGCGCGTCTGCGGCGTTGCGAAGCTTGCGAATGGAACAACCATTCGCCGCGCTCCGCGCCTTGCATCCATCGCATTTTCGCGGCAACGCATGGGTGAAATAAACGTGAACACGCCCTAAACCTTGAAACGGTCAACTGCCTTCTTGAGCAACATCGCCTGCTCTTCCAGGTGTTTCGCCGCACCGGAGGACTGTTTGGCCAGGAATGTGTTCTTCTCGCTCTTCTGGGCGATCTTCTCCACCTCCTGGGCGAGCTGGCTGGCCGCGGTACTCTGTTCTCGCATGGCCGAGGAGATTTCGTCGACCGCGGCCCGCACCTTGCCCGTACTCCCCTCGATGTGACCCATGGCCTCTTCGGAGCGCTGCGCCATGCCCATGCCTTCCTGCACCTGGGTACTGCTGAGGTCCATCCCCTGCACCGAGCTCTGGGTGCTTTTCTGTATGGCCTCTATCATCCTGGCGATCTCCTGGGTCGATGCCGTGGTGCGCTCGGCCAGCTTTCTGACCTCGTCGGCAACCACCGCAAAACCCCTGCCCTGCTCCCCCGCGCGTGCCGCCTCGATCGCGGCGTTCAACGCCAGGAGATTGGTCTGATCGGCAATCTCCTGGATGACGTTGACGATGCTCGATATCTCCACGGCCTTGTTGTCGAGTTCCCGGATCATCTGAGTGGAACTCCCCACCGACGAGGTAATGCCGTCCATCTTCCCGACAGCGCTGCGCACCATGCCGGCGCCTTCGCCGGACAGGCGGCCCGCCTCGATCGCCATCGCCTGGGCATTGCCTGCGTTGTCTGCGACCGCGGCGATGCTTGCGGTGATTTCCTCGATGGCGGCGGCCATGGCGACCGTCGCCTCGTTCTGCTGATCGGAACTGCCGGTGAGTTCCTGTGAAGAGGCGGCCAGTTGTTCTGCCATCGCCATGACCTGGCCGGCGCTCGATTTGACGTCTGCCACGACGGACTGCAGCCTATCCATGAAGGTGTTGAAGATGGCCGATGTCTTGCCGATCTCGTCCTGATGCTGGGCGCTCAGCCGCCGCGTCAGGTCGCCTTCGCCTTCGGCGATCTGCGCCAGATTGCTGCGCAGGCGCTCCAAGGGCGCCGATACCGAGCGATGGACGAAGCCGAAGATGAAACCGATGACCAGCACCAGCAAGCCCAGGGCGACCCCCATGATCTTCAGGCTGGCGTCGCGCACCGCCTGGTTGATGCTGGCGAGCGAGATGTCCATGCTCACGGCGCCCAGGACGGCTCCCTCCGGTGCGGTGTGGCAGGACGTGCAGTTCTTGCCCAGATAATTCTTTGAACTGAGCGTCGGGATCACGGCACGCAGGACCTCTCCCCGTGCGGTCTGCTGGACGGCGTAGTAAGGCTTGCCGCTCGCCAGCACCGCCTGTTCCACGGCATCGGGTTTGTAATCGTCGGCCTTGCCCGGTCCGTACTGCTTGTCTATAGCCTCGCCGCGCACCAGGTGCAATGCGGTGACGTTCGCCGTCTTCTGTATCTGGTCCAGGTATACCGCGCGATCATTGATGTTTCCCGTGATCATCATCCCCGTCATGGCGGCGATGGTCATCTGATTGACGCTGGAGGCGAACTCACGGGCCTGCTTTTCACCCATGTTTTTCTGCTGCACCACCATCAGCCAGATGATCCCGGCCCAGGCCGCTATCAGCAGGGCGGATATGCCCACGACCAGACGTACCCATATCTTCCAGTTTCGGATGCTCTTCATCACGAGATATCACTTTCTAAGTTATGGTTGCTGTCGGCGTAGACTTCGTATTTTTCTAGTGTCTTGTGACGATCGGATCGGGTGAAAGTCTTCCGCTTTGCATGCATATCGGATAATTCGCAGAAAGCTTTATAGGGACGCAGACCGAGTCCTGTGAAGCCCGGACGCTTACAGGTGACCGGCCACTGCCCGAGTGGCAGCCTGGGTCGATGACCGCCCCCTTTAGCCGGGAGCTACGTTTCAATCCTGAATGACCCGCCCAGAGCGGCAGACTGTCTGAATCTCATCCCCGAAGCGTGTCCCCACCCCCTTGCACCGTTCAGACGGGGGGGCGGGCGACCGCCATGACGGCATATAGCGCTATCGAATCGGGTCGGCGAGCGGCCCGAGGCAAGTGGCCGGCCGGCGATTAGCGGCATTCATGCGGGGAACACCGGTCAACGGTTGGGACAACCCTCGTCCGGAATGAGGGAAAGACTGATCCGGCCATCGCTCACCCGCACCTCGAACCGGGCCGCGCAGCCCTCGTCCGGCGCCACGGCCAGGCCGGTGTCCAGTTGAATCTTCCAGTCGTGCAGGGGGCAGGCCACCCGCCTGCCGTGGACGATGCCCTGGGACAGGGGGCCGCCCTTATGGGGGCAACGGTCCCGCAGGGCGAAGACCTCGTCGTCCACGGTGCGGAACACGGCGATGTCGCCGGCGGCGGTCCTGACCACCCGGGCCCCCTGGCGGGGGATGTCTTCCAGGTAACCGATCTCGATCCAATGCTGGCTCCGGCCGCCGCCGTGCGGCTTAACGTTCGCCCCCCTCACGTGGGCCTGCACCGAAACTTCGTTTTCGTTCATTTTCATGTCCTAGTCTCTTTCTTTGACACCCCTCACCCGCAAGCGGGGGAGGGGTTGGGGAAGGGGCATTACGCCAGCACGGCCATGGGGGTGAACTCCCGGGTCAGATCGCCTTCCGCGCGCGCCTTCCACGGGTCCACCTGGGCGGGCTGCTGGGAGATGCGGAAGCGTTCCGCCAGGGCTCGGCGCGAGGCCTCGTCCTCCACCACCCTGGCCTTGATGTGGGCCAGGCCCACCCGCTCCACCCAGGGGGCGGTGCGCTCCAGGTAGTGGCCCTCCTCCCGGTAGAGCTGGATGAAGGCGGCGCAGTATTCCAGCACCTGCTCCTCCGTCTCCACCCGGGTGAGCAGGTCGGTGACTCGCACCTTGATGCCGCCGTTGCCGCCCACGTGCAGCTCGTAGCCGGAGTCCACGCACACCACCCCCAGGTCCTTGATGGTGGCCTCGGCGCAGTTGCGCGGACAGCCTGACACGGCCATCTTGAACTTGTGGGGCATCCAGGAGCCCCAGGTCATCCGTTCCATCTTCACCCCGAGCCCGGTGGAGTCCTGGGTGCCGAAGCGGCACCACTGGCTGCCCACGCAGGTCTTCACCGTGCGCAGGGCCTTGCCGTAGGCGTGGCCGGAGACGAATCCGGCGGCGGACAGCTCGGCCCACATGGCGGGCAGGTCCTCCTTCTTCACCCCGAACAGGTCGATGCGCTGGCCGCCGGTGACCTTCATCTCCGGCACCTCGAACTTCTCCGCCACGTCGGCGATGGCGCGCAGCTCGGCGGGAGTGCAGAGCCCGCCGAACAGGCGCGGCACCACGGAAAAGCTGCCGTCCTTCTGGATGTTGCCGTGGGCCCGCTCGTTGATGAAGCGCGACTGGGCGTCGTCCACGTATTCCCCGGGCCAGGCGCACAGCAGGTAGTAGTTCAGCGCCGGGCGGCACTTTGTGCAGCCGTCCGGCGTCTTCCATTCCAGGAAGCGCAGGGTCTCGGGCAGGGTCTTCAGGCCGTGCTCGGCGATGGCTGCACGCACCTCGTCATGGGTGTGGTCGGTGCAGCCGCACAGGGGCTTGCGGGAAGGGGCGGTGGAGTAGTCGCCGCCCACGGTGGCCGCCAGGATCGTTTCCACCAGGCCCGTGCAGGAGCCGCAGGAGGCGGAGGCCTTAGTGTGCGCCCGCACCTCGTCCAGGGTGAACAGCTTCCGGTCCCGGATGGTCTTGACGATGTCCCCCTTGCACACGCCGTTGCAGCCGCAGATCTCGGCCGTGTCGGGCATGGCCAGGATGCGGGTCTTCTCGTCCCCCAGGCCGCCGCCCGCGCCGGAATCGCCGATGTGGTGCCGGCCGAACAGCAGCTTGTCCCTGAAATCGGACACGTCGGTGCCGTCCCGCATCAGCTCGAAGTACCAGGCCCCGTCCAGGGTGTCGCCGTAAAGGCAGGCGCCCGCCAATCTGTTTTCCTTGAGCACCAGTTTTTTATACGCCCCCCGGCCCGGGTCCCGGAACACGATCTCATCCAAGCCCTCGCCGCCCATGAAGTTGCCGGCGGAGAACAGGTCGATGCCCGTCACCTTCAGCTTGGTGGAGGTCATGGAGCCCCGGTAGCGGGCCACGCCGTGCTCCGCCAGGTGGTTGGCGCACACCTTGGCCTGCTCGAACAGGGGCGCCACCAGGCCGTAGGCGACGCCCCGGTGGCTGACGCACTCCCCCACGGCATAGATGCGCGGGTCGGTGATGCTCTGCAGGGTGTCGTTCACCACGATGCCGCCAGGTCTGGAAGC
>JBJKSP010000032.1:0-5131 GCA_046703865.1 Thiobacillaceae bacterium | reverse complement strand
TGCGGTGCAGTCCGGCCACCGCCGTCACCACCTCGGTGCCCTTGGGCGTCAGGTGGACCTCGACCTCGCGCCGGTCGTTGCGTCCTTGCTGGCGCCGGACCAGGCCCAGCTTTTCACATCGGGAAACGAGTGAAACGACACCGTGGTGATGCGCCTGAAGACGTTCCGCCAGTTCACCCACGGTGGCCCAATCCCGTCCGGGAAATCCGATAATGTGGAGCAACATCTGGTATTGCAGGTGGGTGACGCCATGGCGTCGTGCCTGTTCCTCGCTGAAACGCAGAAAGCGGCGCACCTGGTATCGAAAATTGGACAGGGTTTCAAATTCCCTTTTGGACAAGGATGGGTTTGCCATCCATGAATGCTAACGGCGCCGCCCTACTTAGACCACAACAGTTGTTGCGTCCCCTAAAGATGTGGTCATGGCAACACGACGCAGCGACCAGCGACACATCCCAGCGTGTGTTAGCCCGGCCTGCCATCGACACGCGGCTGCCAATAATAGGGCGCATATTTGACTGCCCACGAGCCGAAAGCGGCCAGCCAAATCAGGGCGGCCAGGGATGAAAGGCGTAAGGGAACATCGGGCAGCAGATCAGGCAACATGCGCGTCACGGCGCTGACCTGCACTAGCCAGAACAGTCCCCAGGTGACCATATCGGCCTCCAGCTTGCGGCCGGAATGGCCCAGGCTGACTCTGGATGCCATCCCCATCAGCATGCTGCCGAAGAAGCCGATCCCCAGGGCGTGCAGGGGGGCGAAGCCGAGCGACCAACCCGCGCCCGCCCAACGGGCCATACCGTCCACCGCATACAGCGCGAAGGCCAGGACAGCCCATAGGTAGGCGAAATGGAGCATCGCCAGAAGGCGGACTCGGAGCGCGCGGGTGATTCCCCAGCGGACGCTGAACCAGAAGGCTATGCCGGCCATCGCGAGGTCGGCCGGCCAACTCCATGACTCATGCCCCGTTGCCACCAAAGCGGCATGTGCCAGACAGCCGGCGAACATGATCCAAAGCAGGCCAAACGGCCGAACCAGCACGTAGTTCGGCACGACCCGGCTGGTGAACCAGGGGATCATGCGGTGGCATACCGTCAGGAAGAGCGGGACCAGCCAACCCCAAACGCCCATGGCTATTCCCAGGACGAGCCCCTCTCCGCGGTTGTCCACCAGCCAGGCCAAGTACTCCGCCTCGCCCACCATTCCCAGGCCGCAGGCTGCAAGCGCTGCCCAGGCATGCTGCTTGTCCCGGGAGGAAGACTGCAGGGTGCTGCGGAGGAGGGCTGCCACGGCCACCGCGACTCCGCCCAGGTGCAGAGCCACGGCGAGTTTGGCGAAAGCCGGTGTGTAGAGGCCCGGATAGAACAAACCCGCCCCGGCAGCTTGAACCAGGCCGGCGGTGACATATTGCCAGCGTTCGATCTTGGGGCCATTCAACCAGCTCGGCAGGGCGGTGAACAGGAAGCCGAAGACGAAAAACGGAAAGAAACCATAAATCATAAGCCACGCGTGCGCCGCAGGCGCGGGCAGGACTAGGTCCTGCCTGACCGCAAACGTCCCGGTATGGGACTCCAGTTCGATCAACCACCAGAACATAACAGCCACGCCCTGCACGGTTCCGGGCAGGAACATGACGCGATGCGGGGCGGAAAGCAGCGTGGCTAGGCTTCTGAACATGGCTGAATCTATCCGGTGTGTCTTGTTCGGCCAGGCCTGATCGCTATCCGACGGGAATCGCCCAGCCCGTTGATTTCAGGCCGCAGACAGGGCGATCCGCTTGTACAGCGCGGCGATGACGTCGGACTGGGTCACCATGCCTACCACCCGCCGCGCCTCGTCCACCACCGGAACATGGTGCATGCCTTGGTCTGACAACTTGTGCACCAGATCTGCAATGGGCGTATCGGCTCCAACTGAGTAGACCTCCGGGGTCATGATCTGCCCCACCACTTCGGCCTTCTCGGAATTCGGCCCAGGCGTGCGCCGTAGTAGCCCCTGCAAACGAACCGCCAGACCCGCCGCGGTGGTGTCGTCGATTTGACGCAGATAATCGGCCGCAGTGAGGATGCCGATCAGCCGTCCGAAGTTGTCCACCACGGGCAGGGCCTTGATCTTGTGGGCGCGAAGCTGGGTCCAGGCCTCCTCCAGTTCGGTGCCGAACTCCACGGTGACCACATCGCAGGCCATGATGTCGCCGCAGGACAGTCCAATGTGGCGGTCGAAGGCATGGTCGACGGCCAGGCTGTACAGCTCCACCAGCTCGTCTTCCTGGACGTCCACGAAGGTGTCCAGGGCCTGGACGGCACTCTCCAGGTCTGCGTGGGTGAGGCCCACGCGCTCCAGAGGCAGGGCGTCCCGGGTCTTGTGCGGGTTGGTTGCCTCCGGCCTGTTGCTGAACGGATAGCGGCGGCCGAGCATGAAGTTGTTGACCAGCACGGCGGCCAGAAGCATGACCGCCACATTCAGCAGCACCAGGCCTACCGTGAGGCCCATGCGTTCCCCTGTGTAGGGGCCGTCCAGCACGAGGAACAGGGCGAGCGCGCCGCCGGGTGGATGCAGGCAATTGAACCGGGCCATCAGCCAGATACTGCCTGCCACCGCCGTGGCGGCGGCGATCTGCGGGAACGGAACGAAAGCTGCGCTGGCCAGGGCCGCCAGGGTGGAGACCAGGTAGCCGCCGATCACCGACCAGGGCTGGGCCAAGGGGCTGTGGGAAAGGCCGTAGAGGATCACGGCACTGGCCCCTACGGGGGCGATCAGCCAAAGGGAATCGATGGGCATGGCATGCGTCATCAGCGCGCTGAGGACCAGGCCCACCAAGGCGCCCAGCGTCGAACGTCGGCGCTCCGCCGGGGAAAGGGCAGGCGTGTCGGCCAGCAGAAACCGGCGGGCAAAGGACCGGATACCGGCGCGCGCCTTTTGCGTCATCAATGCGTGCATGCTGCCGTCACTCCCGTTCGGTTGCGTGGCTAAGCGCGCCGCTTCTCCACGACCCATACCGCCGCCTCCACCCGGGAACGCAGATTGAGCTTGCGCAACAGGTGCTTAACATGGACCTTGACCGTGCTTTCGGTGATGTTGAGTTCCCGGGCGATGAGCTTGTTGCTATACCCGGAGGCAATGAGATCGAGGATGCGCCGCTCCTGCTCGGTCAACCCGGCCTCGTCCGGGTCATTGGGGCGGCTGTCCTTGCGAATGGCTCGGGCGAGCAGGCCCGTGAGCCGGTCCGACAGGGTCATGTGGCCGGCTGCGGCCTCCTTGAGCTTCTCCAGAAGGACCTCCGGTTCCATCTCCTTGAGCAGATAGCCGTCGGCACCGGCCCTCAGGGATGCCACCAGATCATCGGCCTGGTCCGAGACCGTGAGCATGACTACCCGGGCGTCCGACCCCCAGGACTTGATGACCTTGAGCACCTCCACCCCGTCCATGCCGCGCATGTTCAGGTCCAGCAGGATCATGTCCGGCGCGAGGCTCTGGGCCAGTTCCAGCCCTTCCTCTCCCGAGGAGGCCTCTCCCACCACCTCGAATTCGGTTGCCGGCTTGATGAGTTGCAACACCCCTTTGCGGAACAGGGGATGGTCGTCGATGATCAGGAGTCGCTGGGGTTTGTCGGAAATCATGCCGTGGCTGCCTTTCGCACGGGGATGGCTGCCCGTAGGCTGGCGGGGCGGAAGGCCAGGACGACGCGGGTGCCGCCGGCGGTTCGGTCTTCGAAGCGGATCGTCCCGTTGAGGGTGCGCGCGCGCTCTTCCATGATGGTCATGCCGTAGTGGTGCACGTCGGCGGATTTGCGGATGCCGATGCCATTGTCCTCCACCACGACCTCCAGCGGCCCGTCCGGATTGCAGGACAGGCCGATGCGCACGCTGCTCGCTTGAGCGTGGTTGAGCACGTTGGACAGCGCTTCCCGGATGACATGGAGCACGTGGATTTCCTCGTTCGGGGTGAGCGGGCAGGGGCTCAGTCCCGTGTCCAATTGGATCTCCAGGCTGCCGCGGTCAGAAAATTCGTCTGCAGTCTGGGCCAGGGCGGCACGAAAATCCTGGTCCTCCATCCTGAGACGGAAGGTGGACAGGAGTTCTCTGAGCTGACGATAGGCGCTGCTCAGCCCTTCCCTCAACTCCTGAAGCGTGGGCTCGACCTCGCCTGCCTGGGCAGGGTCCTTCAGGGCCGCCTGGAGGCGGCTGACCTGGATGCGCATATAGGCCAGGGATTGGGCCAGGGAATCGTGCAGCTCCCGGGCGATCACGGCCCGTTCCTCCAGCAGGGCAAGGCGCCGGGTCTGCTCGATGCGCCTTTCGGCGCCGATAGCCACGCCGATGTGGCGGGACAGGGCCTCCAGCAGCTGCACCTGCCAGGCCTCCGGACGCCCGCGCTCGGGTGTGGCCACGATCAGCACGCCGTACTGCCGTTCGGGATCGGACAGGGGCAGGGTCAGGAGCTGGTGTCCGTCTGGCATGATGCTCAGGCGCGGCGTCTGCGTGCTATGGCACAAGTCGCATTCGCCTTTCTCACATGGATTGGCGTCGTTGGGCTCCATGGTGTTGGCAATGATACGGCCATGGCTGCCCCCGGGTTCGCCCAGGCAGACGATGCCGTGTCCCAGCCCGAGCACCCTCTCGATGTCGCGCAGCACGGCTAGGTAGGTGTCCCTTCCGGGCGGGGCGCCGTGCAGGCGGGCGATGGAATGGTACAGGAGCTCCAGCGAAAGGTTGCTGCGGGTGAGTTCCGCCGTCTTCTGCTGCACCCGTGCCTCCAGATTTTGATAGAGCTTCTGCAGGTCTTCCGCCATCCGGTTGAAGGCCTGTCCCAGCCGCCCCAGTTCGTCCTCGCCGGTATGCTCCGTGCGCACCGCCAGATCCCCCTGGCCCGCCTTGGCGGCAAAGGACAATAGGTCCTGCAGGGGTCTCACGAAACCGGTATGGATGAGGTGGATGGTGAGCAGCACCACCACCACCGTGAAGACCAGGGCCACTCCCAGGACCAACTGCATGACCAGGATTTTGGCATCCGTGGCTAGCGCCAGATTCTTGACCAGCACGTCGATGTCTGCCACGAAGCGGGTCACAGCCGCCATCATGGACGCCTTTGCCTGATCGCTTGGCGCCGAGGTAGGGGTTGAGGCAAACCG
>JBJKSP010000031.1:0-3069 GCA_046703865.1 Thiobacillaceae bacterium | reverse complement strand
GCGTCTTCCGGGGCGCGTTGTTCGATCAGCAGCATGTCAGAACAGGAAATATCCCGTCGTTAGAACAAGAAATACCTTTGCGCCATGGGCTGGACCGCGACCGGATCGCACACCAGCAATTCGCCATCGGCCTTGACCTGGTAGGTCTCGGGGTCGACCTCGATGGCCGGCGTGGCGCCGTTGAGCACCATGTCCTGCTTGCTCACGCCACGGGTGTCCTTGACCGCCACCAGGGGCTTGGCGAGCTTGAGCGCGGCAACCTCGGGATTGGCCAGGGCGGCCTGGGAGACGAAGGTGACCGCGGTCTTCAGGGCGCCGGCATAGCTGCCGAACATGGGCCGGTAGTGCACCGGCTGCGGCGTCGGGATGGAGGCGTTGGGATCGCCCATCGCCGCCGCCGTGATGGCGCCACCCTTGACGATGAGGCTGGGCTTGACGCCGAAGAAGGCCGGTCTCCACAGCACCAGGTCGGCCAGCTTGCCCGGCTCGATCGAGCCGACCACGTGGCCGATGCCCTGCGTGAGGGCGGGGTTGATGGTGTACTTGGCGATGTAGCGCCTGACCCGGAAGTTGTCGTTGCCCGCGGCGTCCTCCTTCAGCGGACCGCGCTGCAGCTTCATCTTGTGCGCGGTCTGCCAGGTGCGGATGATCACCTCGCCGATCCGGCCCATGGCCTGGGAGTCGGACGACATCATCGAGAACGCACCCAGGTCGTGCAGGATGTCCTCGGCGGCGATGGTCTCGCGCCGGATGCGCGACTCGGCGAAGGCGACGTCCTCGGCGATGCTCGCGTCCAGGTGGTGGCAGACCATGAGCATGTCCAGGTGTTCGTCGATGGTGTTCACCGTGTAGGGCATGGTCGGATTGGTCGAACTGGGCAGGACATTGTTCAGAGCCACCGCCTTGATGATGTCCGGGGCGTGGCCGCCGCCCGCGCCCTCGGTGTGGAAGGTGTGGATGGTGCGCCCCTTGAAGGCGGCCAGGGTCGATTCGACGAAGCCGGATTCGTTCAGGGTGTCGGTGTGGATGGCGACCTGGACGTCCATCTCGTCCGCCACCGCCAGGCAGTTGTCGATGGCGGCCGGCGTGGTGCCCCAGTCCTCATGCAGCTTGAGGCCCATGGCCCCGGCCCGGACCTGCTCGCGCAGCGGCTCGGGCTGGCTGACGTTGCCCTTGCCGAAGAAGCCCAGGTTCATCGGGAAGGCGTCGGCCGCTTCCAGCATGCGCTGGATGTGCCATGGCCCCGGCGTGCAGGTGGTGGCGTAGGTTCCCGTGGCCGGCCCGGTGCCGCCGCCCAGCATGGTGGTGACGCCGGACATCAGCGCCTCCTCGATCTGCTGCGGGCAGATGAAGTGGATGTGGGCGTCGATGCCGCCGGCGGTGACGATCATGCCCTCGCCGGCGATGATCTCGGTGGCGCCGCCGATGGCGATGGTTACGCCCGGCTGCACGTCCGGATTGCCGGCCTTGCCGATGCCCCGGATGCGTCCGTCCTTGATGCCGATGTCGGCCTTGACGATGCCCAGCACCGCGTCGACGATCAGGGCATTGGTCACGACCGTGTCGGCCACCTGCGCAGCCGGCAACTGACTCTGGCCCATGCCGTCGCGGATGACCTTGCCGCCGCCGAACTTCACTTCGTCACCGTAGGCCGTGTAGTCCTTCTCGACCTCGATCCAGAGATCGGTGTCGGCCAAGCGCAGCTTGTCGCCGACGGTGGGGCCGAACATCTCGGCATAGGCCTGTCGCGTAATCTTCATAGCGCCCCCTGCACCTTGCCCTGGAAGCCGAACACCCGGCGTGCGCCGGCAAACTCGACCAGTTCCACCGTCCGGGTCTGGCCCGGTTCGAAGCGTACCGCGGTGCCGGCCGCGATGTTGAGCCGGTAGCCCCGTGCCTTGTCGCGGTCGAACTGCAGGGCCGGGTTGGTTTCGAAGAAGTGATAATGGGAGCCGACCTGGATCGGCCGGTCGCCGGTGTTGGCGACCGTGAGTGTGACCGTGGCACGGCCCGGGTTGAGTTCGATACTGCCCCCGGCGACCTTCATTTCGCCCGGAATCATCGCTGTCCCTCCGGACAGGTCGAGCGCCAGTCGCGCGCCGGCCATGCAGCCAGGGCCAAGCGCGATGCGAATCGGATACGCATGGGTCTTGCCTCCTTGGTCAGACGATGGGGTTGTGCACGGTCACCAGTTTGGTGCCGTCCGGGAATGTGGCTTCCACCTGGATCTCCGGGATCATCTCAGGCACGCCTTCCATGACTTCGTCGCGATCGAGCAGCGTGGTGCCGTAGCTCATCAGTTCGGCGACCGTGCGGCCGTCGCGCGCGCCTTCCATGATGGCGGCGGAGATGAAGGCGACGGCCTCAGGGTAGTTGAGCTTGAGGCCGCGCGCCTTGCGCCGCTCCGCCAACAGGGCGGCGGTGAAGATCAGAAGTTTGTCTTTTTCCCTAGGGGTCAATTCCATTTCGGTTGCTCCTCGTCTCGTGGGCTGGCGCATGACCCGCCGGTGCAGGGTGGTGTCTGCCGCAACAAGCCGCCCGGCGTCCCGTTGTCTCCGCGTGTCAGTTTCATCGTCTGCCCTCAAGTGTTCCAGATGCGCGGATCGACCGCCTCGCGTCCGGCAAATGCGGGGCGCAGTCTGCGCCAAAGCCCGGCCAGCCAATGCCGTGCCGCTTCCGAAGAATGGCCCAGATAGCGCGCCGCCACCATATCGGGCAGGGCGCTGACGCCGCATCGCGCTCCCGGTTCGACGGGCAACGCCGCCCGGCAAGCCGCCAGCAGTTCGGCCGACATCACCGACCCGCTCGCCAGCAAGGTCCCGGCAACGCTGAAACCGGCCAAGCCGACCGGGGAATCGAGCAAGGGCACGCCCCCCTCGATGTGGCCGCGTTCCAGCCAGATCGGCCGGCCGTCGCGGCTCACACGGGCCGCCAGACTCAATTCGCCCTGCCGGAAGGTTTCGCCGGAGGCACGCCGCCCGAGGCAGAGTACCTCCCAGCCCAGGAAGCGCGCCAAACCGGTGAGGACGACATTCATCTCCATCCCGGCCAGGGCACCGTCGAAGACGA
>JBJKSP010000030.1:0-2613 GCA_046703865.1 Thiobacillaceae bacterium | reverse complement strand
GGGTGCAGGGGCATGGGTACGATGATGTCCGGGAGGTCGTCGGCCTGCAGGCCTTGGGCCAGGCAGTCGGCGAAGTAGCCGGCCAGGGCCAGCTCGTGGCCGTATTTCAGTTGCTGAACCAGCACGTCCACGGGATGGGCGTAGGCGTATACGGCCCGGGCGCGGTCGAAGGCGGGCGGGCGCTTCAGGCAGGCCCCGCAGACCCGGCCCGCAGGTGTAGGCCGGGCACATTGGGGACAGAGGGCCGGCGGCAGGTGGGGCAAATCCTCCCGGCACCCCGCGCAGAGCGGACTTCCGTGGGCCGGGGCACCGCAGAGCTTGCAGGGCTGGGAAAATCGTTGTTGCAAATAAGTTGTGCAGATGTTCAGTATCTGCCTGTTCGAGATTGACAAGCGTCCCCCCGGTCACCCAATATGCACGGTCTTTTTTAGTCGAGATTGTGCGCCAGCCATGGCAGAAACTCATCCCGGCGTACGGCTCATCACCGCGACCGCCTCCCTGCGCAGCGCCTGCCTGTTCAATCTTCTGTCCGTGGCCACCACCCTGCTCTCGGCCTCCCTTTACCTGCTGGGACATTTGCTGGTCGACAAGAAGATGGCCCTGCTGCCCCTAGCCATGTCCCTGCCGCCCGTCATGATCTGGCTGGCGGCCTCCATGTTCGTCTATGCCGCCATCGCCCACCACCCCAACGAGCGGGTGCGCCACTACAACAAGTGGGCCGGCTACCGCTACTACGGCCTGGTGGGCTTCCTCACCATCTTCGCCAACGACCTTTCCCACCTCCCCGGCGGCTGGGGCTGGGTGTGGGCCACCTTTCTCGTTGCGCTTCTGCCGTGGTCCCTGTGGGATATCTGGAAGGCGAGCAGGGAACCCTGGCAGGACATGGAAGTCGAGGACCACGCATGAACCATCCCCCGAAACATACGAATCCCCATCCCTCCTGGACGGCCGAACAGGTACAGGCGCTGTTCGATCTGCCCTTCAACGATCTGGTTTTCCGAGCACAGACGGTGCATCGGGCGCATTTCGACCCCAACGCCGTGCAGCTTTCCGCCCTCCTTTCCATCAAGACCGGCGGCTGCTCCGAGGATTGCGGCTACTGTTCCCAATCCGCCCGGTACGAAACGCCGGTGGAACGGGAACGGCTCTTGGACGTGGAAGAGGTGGTGGCGGCGGCCCGGGCCGCCAGGGAAAGCGGCGCCACCCGTTTCTGCATGGGCGCCGCCTGGGGCGGACCCAAGGACAGGGACCTGGAACCGGTCGTCGAGATGGTGCGCCAAGTCAAGGCCCTGGGGCTGGAAACCTGCGTCACCCTGGGGATGCTCAGGGAGGGCCAGGCCGAGCGGCTCCGGGCGGCCGGCCTGGACTATTACAACCACAACCTGGACACCGCCCGGGAATTTTACGGCCAGGTCATCAGCACCCACGGCTACGACGATCGGCTGGACACCCTGTCCAAGGTGCGCGGGGCGGGCATCCACGTCTGCTGCGGCGGCATCGTGGGCATGGGCGAGACGCGCCGGGTGCGTGCCCGGCTCATCGCCGAACTGGCCGGACTGGACCCGCAGCCCGAATCCGTGCCCATCAACATGCTGGTGAAGGTGCCCGGCACGCCCCTGGAGAAGGAGGCGGGTCTGGATCCCCTGGAGTTCGTGCGCACCATCGCGGTGGCACGCATCACCATGCCCGCCGCCCATGTGCGCCTGTCCGCAGGCCGGCGCGAGTTGGGGGAGGGGATTCAGGCCCTGTGCTTTCTGGCGGGGGCCAATTCCATCTTCTACGGCGACCGTTTGCTGACCACCGGCAACCCCGAGGCGGAAGCGGACCAGCGCCTGTTCGACAAGCTGGGCCTCAGGCCCGAGCCGGTATCCGGACGCCGCTGCGCCGGCCACGGGTAGGTCGGTGGTTCATCGCCGTATGAGCCGTGTGGCGGCATTTGCAACGATATGGACGATCTAGGCAGGGCGCTTGCCGAACTTGACGCTCGGGGCCTCAGGCGTCGCCGCCGGATCCTGGAGGGGACCCAGGGCACCCATGTGAAGGTGGACGGGCGCGATTTCCTGTCCTTTTCCAGCAACGACTACCTGGGGCTGGCCGGACACCCGGCCCTCGTTGCCGCCGCCGCCCAGGCCGCCGAGCGAGCCGGCGTGGGTGCGGGGGCCTCCCACCTGCTCACCGGCCATCACGCCCTGCACCACGATTTGGAGGGCAAGCTCGCCGCGTTCGTGGGCCTGCCCTCGGCGCTCCTGTTCTCCACCGGCTACATGGCCAACCTGGGGGTGATCACGGCCCTGGTGGATCGTGACGGGGCGGTGTTCGCCGACCGGCTCAATCACGCCTCCCTGGTGGATGCGGCCCTGCTGGCCCGTGCCGGCCATGTGCGCTACCCCCATCTGGACCTGGACGCCCTGGACAAGCGTCTGGGAGAGAGCGAGGCCCGGGAGAAGCTCATCGCCACCGACGCGGTGTTTAGCATGGACGGGGACATCGCGCCGGTACCGGAGCTGATGGAACTGGCCCAACGCCACCAAGCCTGGCTCTACCTGGACGACGCCCATGGTTTCGGCGTACTGGGGCAGACGGGGCGTGGCATTTTGGAACACTACGCCTCAC
>JBJKSP010000029.1:0-13451 GCA_046703865.1 Thiobacillaceae bacterium | reverse complement strand
GTTCGATGGCAGCGCCCACGATGCGGGACACCCCGATGCCGTAGCAGCCCATGATCATGACCCTGCTCCTGCCCTGTTCATCCAGGACCTGGGCATTCATGGCCTGGGAGTACTTGGTGCCTAGCTTGAAGATGTGCCCCACCTCGATGCCGCGGCAGATCTCCAGTGTTCCTTTGCCGTCCGGAGATTCGTCCCCCTCGACGACATTGCGTATATCTGCGAATTCCGGTATGCCGAGATCGCGGTCGAAATTCACGCCAATGAGGTGGTATCCGATCTCATTGGCGCCGCAAACGAAATCGCTCATTGCCGCCACGCTTCGATCTGCAATGATCCGTTGGCCAAATACTTTGGATGTCTCGCCAGTTGGCAAAATATCGGTGGAGAACTGACCAGGAGGGAACACAGGGCCAATATAGCCGGGCCGGCAATTCATGTGTCGTTCAATTTCGTCGTCGGTTGCGAAGCGGAAATTGCCGACAATTTTTCCAAGCTTAACTTCGTTTAACTCGTGGTCACCTCTGAGTAGTAGAAGCACAAACTGCTCGCCGGTGAACGGGCCATTTGGGTCTCTCATGATTGCAAGTGCTTTGAGTGTTTTGCTCGATGGCACTTTTAAGAATTCTGATACCTCACCGATGGATTTTTTGCCTGGTGTAGCAACTTTCTCCATGGGTTTTGTCGCAGCCGAGCGCGCTTCGGCCGGCGCTACGGCCTCGGCCATTTCCACGTTGGCGGCGTAATCGGAGTTCGGGCAGAAGGCGATGGCGTCTTCGCCGCTGTCGGCCAGGACGTGGAATTCATGGGAGCCCGAGCCCCCGATGGCCCCCGTGTCCGCCGCCACCGCCCGGAATTGCAGGCCCAGGCGGGTGAAGATGCGGCTGTAGGTGTCGTGCATGACCCGATAGGTCTCGTCCAGGCTGGCCTCGTCGGCATGGAAGGAATAGGCGTCCTTCATGACGAATTCCCTGGCCCGCATGACGCCGAAGCGGGGCCGGATCTCGTCCCGGAACTTGGTCTGGATCTGGTAGAAGTTCACGGGCAGTTGGCGGTAGGAGCGAATCTCCCTGCGCGCCACGTCGGTGATGACCTCTTCGTGGGTGGGGCCGAAGCAGAAATCCCGGTCGTTCCTGTCCTTGATCTTGAGCATCTGGGGCCCGAACACCGCCCAGCGGCCGGATTCCTGCCACAGTTCCGCCGGCTGCACGGCGGGCATGAGCAGCTCGATGGCCCCCGCCCGGTTCATCTCCTCGCGGACGATGGCCTCCACCTTGCGCAAGATCCTGAGGCCCAGGGGCATCCAGGTATAGAGACCGGACCCGAGGCGCCGGATGAGACCGGCGCGCAACATCAACTTGTGGCTGACCAGCTCGGCCTCGGCCGGGGCCTCCTTGCTGGTGGACAGAAAAAACCGGGAAACGCGCATAATGATCCGCGACTGATAAAAACCAAATCTTATCAAATGCGCCTTTTCTCCCGTCAGGCCAGGGGACCTGCCCACGCGCACGTCCAGATCAGCGAGAAGCATGGGGTACGGTTGCTGCACCTGGGCGGCCCGGCCGTCCAGAGTGCCATGCGCATCCGGGACCCGGATGCCCTGGAACTGGAATACACCCGCGCCATGATGGCCTTCCTGCTGTTCCAGCCTTCGCCCAGGGATGTCGCGCTGATCGGGCTCGGCGGCGGTTCCATCGCCAAATTCGTGCACAGGCATCTCCCGGATGTCCGCCTGACCGCCTTGGAGATCAATCCCGAGGTGGTGGCCGCGGCCCGGGGATATTTCCTGCTGCCCCAGGATGATGACCGACTCACGGTGCAGGTCGGTGATGGGGCGGCGTTCGTGGGCAGCCAGGACGGCAGCCTGGATGTGCTCATGGTGGACGGCTATGGCGCCAATGGCATCGCAGAGGCCTTGGCCACCCTGGAGTTTTACCGGGACTGCCACAAGGCCCTCAGGGCCGGTGGCGTGGCGGTGTTCAACCTGTGGGGCTCGGACCGTCGTTTCGAGACTTATCTGGGGCGCGTCAAGCAGGTCTTCGACGGGCATTTCCTGCAATTGCCCGCCGAACAGAAGGGGAACATCGTCGTGTTTGCCCTTCACAAGCCACTGCACAGCCTGGAGTTTTCCGCCCTCGACGCCCTCGCCCGCCGGTGGGAGGGCCTTGGTGCTTTGGGCTTTCCCAGGTTTATCGAACGGATGCGCAGCTTCAATCCCTATAGCCAGGACCGCTTCCTGGCCTGAAACCGGCAGCCTGGCGCCTAGGGCGTGTTCACATTAATTTCACCCATGCGTTGCCGCGAAAATGCGATGGATGCGAGGCGCGAAGCGCGGCGAATGGTTGTTCCATTCGCAAGCTTTGCAACGCCGCAGACGCGCATTTGTCGCGGCAACCCTCCGGGACGGGGGGCACTTTGGGCGCCCCCCTTTGTCGCAATCCGCTTGCAGTGGCTGGCACTGCGGCGCGTCTTGCTTCGCGGGCTGCATCCCAAATCGCCCCCGTCGCATGCGCGAAATTAATGTGGACACGCCCTAGTCCTATGGCTTGGATGCCTGTCTTTCCAAGCTGGATGAAGGATGGGAAAATGGTTGACAGTCTGAATAGCATCGGGGGCGGCCATGATCGATAAAGACGGTTACCGGCCGAACGTCGGCATTGTGTTGTGCAACACACGGAATGAGGTGTTCTGGGGCAAACGGGTTAGACAGAATTCCTGGCAGTTTCCGCAAGGTGGCATCAAGTCGGGGGAAAACCCCGAGCAGGCCATGTTGCGTGAGCTCAAGGAAGAGATCGGCCTTCTGCCCGAGCATGTCCATGTCCTCGGCCGTACGCGCGGTTGGTTGAGATACGACGTACCCAAGGAGTGGGTCAGGCGGGAGTGGCGTAGCCACTACCGGGGACAGAAGCAGATATGGTTCCTGTTGCGCCTGACCGGACGGGATTGCGACGTGTGTCTGCGCGCCACGTCCCATCCTGAATTCGATGCCTGGCGCTGGAACAAGTATTGGGACCCGGTGGATGCCGTGGTCGAGTTCAAGCGCCAGGTGTATCGGCTGGCCCTGGAGGAACTGGAGAGATTCCTCGGGGTAGACGGTACCCCGAAGACCCGACATCCGTATTATCACCCCCTGCGCGCCCATGCCGGGCGGCCGTGATAGCACGGTAAACCGACGCAGGAGAAACGCTTGAACCAGACCTATAAGGCCTTGCCTGTGTTCCCCCTCCAGAAAGGGGCGACGTTTCACAAACCCAGCCAGGCCATGCCGAGCCATGTGACCAAGGATGCCCCGGCCCTGTCGGTCATGACCGATTTCACCGTGGTGACCGCTTACATCATCTTTCCCCTGGAGACCATCGAGGCGGCTCGCGCCAAGATGATCCATCGCGGGGTGCGCATGCTGCTGGTGGTGGACGATCAGAACCATATCCTCGGGTTGGTCACCTCTACGGACCTGACCAGCGAGAAGCCGATGCAGATCATCCAGACCCAGGGGATCCGGCATAGCGACGTGCTGGTCAAGGACATCATGACACCCGGAGAAAAACTGGAAGTCATCGCCATGGACGACGTCAAGACGGCACGGGTGGGCGACGTGGTGGCCACCTTGAAGGCCCACGGACGCCAGCATGCCTTGATCTTCGAACGCGCGCCGGACGGCAGCCAGGTGCTGCGCGGCATCTTTTCCGCTTCCCAGCTGGGGAAGATGCTGGGCAAGCCCATCCATACCGTGGCGGTCGCCCGGACCTTCGCCGAGATCGGCGAGCAGTTGAGCGATTAGCGCTTACGGGCTCCCTGGAGGAACGGGCGTGAAACTGGCAGTGCGGCGGCCACAGAGTCTCACCGGCAAGCCGGACTGGTTGGAGGGGCAGCCTCTATGGAAGGTGGTGCCCAAGCGGGATACGGACGG
Organism: Thiobacillaceae bacterium; assembly: GCA_046703865.1. Taxonomy (GTDB): domain Bacteria; phylum Pseudomonadota; class Gammaproteobacteria; order Burkholderiales; family Thiobacillaceae; genus JBJKSP01. The sequence goes on along the minus strand of JBJKSP010000029.1, from coordinate 9,544 downwards.
CAAACCCTACACGGATTTCATGATGCTGGCTCCTGGCCTCAACAAGCGCCGGGCGGACGAGGTCGAGGCCGTTCTGGCCCTCACCCGGGGCGTGCTGGAACGCTTTGACCAGTGGGTGGTGTTCGCGGACTTTAACCTGTCCCTGAATGTCCTCTGGGTGTCTTTGCGCTACCAGCCGGGGCTCATGGCCCAGATGGTTGCCGTCTTGAGGGCCAAGGTGCCCATGCTGCGGCTTGTGGCCCACAACCCCGAGGTACGCGGCTGAACTCGACCGAGAGATTCAGGGGGATATTTTTGAAAGCACTTGGCATGGTCGCCCTGTTGGCGGCCGTGGCGTTCTTAGGGGTCGTTCCGGCCCGGGCAGAGCCCCCTGGGGCGCCGGTCGGCTCGACTCCCACCCAGCTTCCAGCCAACCCGTTCGCCTCCGCGCCACCGGTATTCGCTGTGCCCGCCCCGGGATACGTCCTGGTGCCGTTCTTCCCCTTTCCCATACCCGTGCAGGCACCGCCCAACCTGATGGTGGGACCCGGGTCGCCTGGCGCCCGGCCGTTGATTCCGTCCTTCCCCTATCTCCTCTTCGTGCCTTACCTGCCCGGACCCGGTGCGATTGGTACGGCGCCTCTCGCCGTAGGCACGGGCACGCCCGCGAAACAGCCTGGCCCCACCGTCCAGGTGCCACCACCGTCTCCCGCGGACTCTGGGCCCCGGACGGAGGCCCCTCAGGCCGGAAAGAGCGAGAAACCCGCCGTCGCAGCCCGGTCCAGGGCCGACGCCGCCAGGGCCAAGGGGGCTGCACGCCAGGCCCATTCCGGCCCCAAGGCCAGGGCCCCGGTGGCCGTCAAGGCCAAACCCAAACTTAAGGCCAGGCGACGCAAGCTGTGTTGGAAGAACGGCGTGCTGGACGTCTGCCGGTGAAGAAGTCGATCCGGGGCTAACCCTAGTTGGTCTTGTCGCCAATAATCGATTAAAATGCTCAACTATTAAGTGTTTCGGCCTGGGTGTCTGACCCAAGCATCCGGGTCTTGAAAATGCGTTTTTCGTCTACAAGTTAGGAACCATCTTGTGGCCGGTTCCCGATGGCAGCCGGCCCGGTCTTCCAGTCTTTTCCCTTGAATCGAGGTCTTACATGTCGGTTTCAGAACTCCAGGTACAAACGGCTCTGAAGGAGCTGATCGATCCCAACGCACAAAAGGATTTCATCTCCACGAAATCGGTCCGCAACATCAAGGTGGAGGGCGGGCACGTCAGCTTCGATGCGGTCCTGCCCTATCCGGCCAAGATGGTGGTGGACGAGATCAAGGCAATGCTGGAGGACAAGGTCAAGACCATCCCCGGCGTGGGAAGCGTGACCGCCAACGTCAGCTGGAAGATCCTGGCTCATAGCGTGCAGCGGGGGGTGAAGCTGATTCCGGGCGTGAAAAACATCATTGCCGTGGCCTCGGGCAAGGGCGGGGTGGGCAAGTCCACCACCGCCGTCAACCTGGCCCTGGCCCTGGCGGCCGAGGGTGCCAGCGTGGGCATGCTGGACGCCGATATCTACGGCCCTTCCCAGCCCACCATGCTGGGCATCCACGGCCGGCCCGTGTCTGAGGACGGCCAGTCCCTGGTGCCCATGATGGGCCACGGCTTGCAGGCCATGTCCATCGGCTTTCTGATCGACGTGGAGACCCCCATGGTCTGGCGCGGCCCCATGGTGACCCAGGCCCTGGAACAGCTCCTCAACCAGACCAAGTGGAGCGAGCTGGACTATCTGGTGGTGGACCTGCCTCCCGGCACCGGCGATATCCAGTTGACCCTGGCCCAGCGCGTGCCCGTGACCGGCGCGGTGATCGTGACCACCCCCCAGGACATCGCGCTGATCGACGCCCGCAAGGGCCTGAAGATGTTCGAAAAGGTGGGTGTGCCCATCCTGGGCGTGGTGGAAAACATGTCCATCCACATCTGTTCCAACTGCGGCCACGAGGAGCGCATCTTCGGCGAAGGCGGCGGCGAGCGCATGTGCAAGGACTACGGCACCGAGTTCCTGGGCGGACTGCCGCTGGACATCCGCATCCGCGAGGAGACCGACTCCGGCAAGCCCACCGTGGTGACCGAGCCCGACTCACGCATCTCCGAGATTTATCGCCAGATCGCCCGTCGGGTGGCGGTCAAGGTGGGCGAGCTGTCCGTGGACCACTCTTCCAAGTTTCCCAGCATCGTCATTCAGAACACTTGATGGGGATGGGGGAAGGGGAATGGGAGAAAGCCAGGGGCTGAATTAAACTCATCCCCCTTACCTCATTCCTCATCCCCAAGTCATGAGTATCAAGTCCGACAGGTGGATCCGCCGCATGGCGGCGGAGCAGGGCATGATCCAGCCGTTCGAGCCGGGCCAGGTGAAGGCCGTGAACGGCCACAGGATCGTGTCATACGGGACTTCCAGCTACGGCTACGACGTGCGCTGTGCCAGCGAGTTCAAGCTCTTCACCGACATCAATACCACCATCGTCGATCCCAAAAACTTCGACCCCAACAGCTTTGTCGAGGTCAAGGGCGAATCCTGCATCATCCCCCCCAATTCCTTTGCCCTGGCGCGTACCGTCGAATATTTCCGCATTCCCCGCAACGTCCTGACCATCTGCCTGGGCAAGAGCACCTATGCCCGCTGCGGCATCATCGTCAACGTCACGCCATTGGAGCCGGAGTGGGAGGGACACGTGACCCTGGAGTTTTCCAACACCACGCCCCTGCCGGCCAAGATCTACGCCAACGAGGGCGTGGCCCAAATGCTGTTCCTGGAGTCCGACGAGGTGTGCGAGACCTCCTACCTGGACCGGGGCGGCAAATACCAGGGACAGACCGGGGTGACCCTGCCCAAGATTTAGGCCGCGCTCCCCAAGATTTGTCCTATGGTAACGGGGTCATCCGTATAATCCGCGCTTTCTGTCTGGTACTCGTTCCCTGAAAGGGTTCGACCATGCGCTTCCGATTTCCCATCGTCATCATCGACGAAGACTTCCGTTCCGAGAACGCCTCGGGATTGGGCATACGCGCCCTGGCGCGCGCCATCGAGGAGGAAGGCATGGAGGTGCTGGGGGTGACCAGCTACGGCGACCTTTCGTCCTTTGCCCAGCAGCAGTCCCGGGCCTCGGCCTTCATCCTGTCCATCGACGACGAGGAGCTGTCCGGCTCCGCCGAGGAGGCGCAGGCGGCGATAGCCAAGCTGCGCACCTTCGTGAGCGAGATCCGCTTTCGCAACGCCAATATTCCCATCTTCCTCCACGGCGAGACGCGCACTTCACGACACATCCCCAACGATGTGCTGCGGGAATTGCACGGTTTCATCCACATGTTCGAGGACACGCCGGAATTCATCGCGCGTTACGTGCTGCGGGAAGCCAAGGCCTATATGGATTCCCTGCCGCCGCCTTTTTTCCGCGCCCTGACCCATTACGCGGCGGACGGTTCCTATTCCTGGCATTGCCCGGGCCACTCGGGCGGCGTGGCCTTTCTCAAGAGCCCCGTGGGGCAGATGTTCCACCAGTTCTTCGGCGAGAACCTGCTCAGGGCCGACGTCTGCAACGCCGTGGACGAGCTGGGGCAGTTGCTGGATCACACCGGGCCGGTGGCGGCCTCGGAGCGCAACGCCGCGCGCATCTTCCATTGCGACCACCTGTTCTTCGTGACCAATGGCACGTCCACCTCCAACAAGATCGTCTGGCACTCCACGGTGGCCCCGGGCGACGTGGTGGTGGTGGATCGGAACTGCCACAAGTCCGTGCTGCACGCCATCACCATGACCGGCGCGATCCCGGTCTTCCTGATGCCCACCCGCAACCACTACGGCATCATCGGCCCGATCCCCCGGGAGGAATTCAGGTGGGAGAACATCCAAAGGAAGATCCAGGCCCATCCCTTCGCCAGCGAGAGCCAGGGCAAGCCGCGCGTGCTCACCATTACCCAGAGCACCTATGACGGCATCCTGTACAACGTGGAGACCATCAAGGAGGAACTGGACGGCAAGATCGACACCCTGCATTTCGACGAGGCCTGGCTGCCCCACGCCGCGTTTCACGACTTCTACGGCGATTACCACGCCATCGGCGCCGATCGTCCGCGCTGCAAGGACTCCGTGGTGTTTTCCACCCAGTCGACCCATAAGTTGCTGGCCGGCCTATCCCAGGCCTCCCAGATCCTCGTACAGGACTCGGAACAGCGGCGGATGGATCGGGATGTGTTCAATGAGGCTTTTCTCATGCACACGTCCACGTCGCCCCAGTACGCCATCATCGCCTCCTGCGACGTGGCGGCGGCCATGATGGAACCGCCGGGCGGCACCGCCCTGGTGGAGGAATCCATCGCCGAGGCCCTGGATTTCCGCCGCGCCATGCGCAAGGTGGACGAGGAATGGGGGACGGACTGGTGGTTCAAGGTGTGGGGGCCGGACGCGCTGGCCGAAGAGGGCATCGGCGAGCGCGACGACTGGATGCTCAGGACCAAGGACCGATGGCACGGCTTCGGCAACCTGGCGCCCGACTTCAACATGCTGGACCCCATCAAGGCCACCGTCATCACGCCCGGCCTGGATGTGGACGGAGATTTCGCCGATTGGGGCATCCCGGCGGCCATCGTCACCAAGTACCTGGCAGAGCACGGCGTGATCGTGGAGAAGACCGGGCTATATTCCTTCTTCATCATGTTCACCATCGGCATCACCAAGGGGCGCTGGAACACCCTGGTGACCGCGCTGCAGCAGTTCAAGGACGACTTCGACAGGAACCAGCCGCTGTGGCGGGTGCTGCCGGAGTTCGTCGCCAAGCAGCCCCGCTACGAGCGGGTTGGACTGAGGGACCTGTGCACACAGATCCACGAGGTCTACAAGGCCAACGACGTCGCCCGGCTCACCACGGAGATGTACCTTTCGGAGATGGCCCCGGCCATGAGACCGGCGGATGCCTTCGCGCGCATGGCGCATCGGGCGATCGATCGGGTGTCCATCGATGACCTGGAAGGACGGATCACGGCGGTGTTGCTCACCCCCTATCCGCCCGGCATCCCTCTGCTGATCCCGGGCGAGCGATTCAACTCCACCATCGTGCGCTACCTCCAATTCGCCCGGGACTTCAACGATCGCTTCCCCGGCTTCGAGACTGACATCCACGGCCTGGTGAAGGACCGTAGCAACGGTTCGACCCGTTATTATGTCGATTGCGTGGTCTGAACCAATCCATTGCTATCAGGCTGAATTCTCGATAAAATTCACCGTTTCGCCCCGGTCCGCACCCTGCGGGCCGGGCACGCCTTGCCCCACCGGTCGCGCGGGGGGCTCTTACCCGAAAGGAGCGACATGCGTCACTACGAGATCGTCTTTATCGTGCATCCGGACCAGAGCGAGCAGGTGCCCGCCATGGTCGAGCGTTACCGCAACCTGATCACCACCCGCGAGGGCAAGGTCCACCGTCTGGAAGACTGGGGGCGCCGCCAGCTGGCCTACACCATCCAGAAGATGCACAAGGCCCACTACCTGCTCATGAACATCGAGTGCGACCAGCAGACCCTGGACGAACTGGAGCACGGTTTCCGATTCAACGACGCCATCCTGCGCCACCTCGTCATCCAGCGCGACGAGGCCATTACGGCCGCCTCGCCCATGATGAAGGAAGAAAAGGCCCGAAATCTGCTGGCGCCCCAGCCTGAACCCGAAGAGGCCCCCGCCGAGGCGAGTGCCGAGGCCTGAAAAGGGTGTGGGGGTCAATCGGGTCGAACTGACGGCGAGGTTGGCCGCGAACGATGGCCTCAGGTATACCCCAGCCGGCCTGCCCGTCCTGCAGTTGCGACTCGACCACGGTTCGACGCAGCAGGAAGCCGAGCGGAGTCGGCAGGTGGAATGCGAAATGGAGGCCGTGCTGTTCGGCCCCCTTGCCGTCCGGGCGGCAACGGTTGCCCCCGGAAGCAGTCTGCATTGCCGAGGCTTTCTGGATCGGAAGAGCGCCCGTAATCCCCAACTCGTGTTGCATGTAACCGAATTCGAACTGTTTCAGGAGTAAACGAATGGCTTTCATCAAACGCAAACCTGCCGGAAAGGGCGGCAGGCCCAACAGACCCGCCGGTGGTGCGCTGTTCCGGCGCAAGAAATTCTGCCGCTTCACCGCCGAGGGTGTGAAAGAGATCGACTACAAGGATGTGGACCTGCTGAAGGATTTCGTCACCGAGCAGGGCAAGATCATCCCTTCGCGCATCACCGGTACCCGCGCCCACTACCAGCGGCAGCTCTCCACCGCCATCAAACGTGCGCGTTTCCTGGCCCTGCTGCCATATACCGATCTGCACAGGTGAGGAGGCTGCCATGGAAATCATTCTGATGGATAGGGTCGGCAACGTGGGAAATCTGGGCGACGTGGTCAAGGTAAAGGACGGTTTTGCCCGCAATTACCTCATTCCCCAAGGACTGGCCAAACGCGCCACCCCGGCCAACATGGAAGCGTTCGCCCAGAAGAAGGCCGAACTGGAGGGGCTTGCCGCAGACAAGCTGACTGCAGCCCAGGCGCGGGCCGCCAGGCTGGAAGGGCATACCCTCCAGATTACCCGGAAGGCCGGTGTGGACGGGCGCCTGTTCGGTTCCGTCAGCAACGGCGACATTGCCGAAGCATTGCAGGCCCAGGGACTGGAAGTGACCAAGGCCGAAGTGCGCATGCCCGAGGGCAGCTTCAAGATGGTCGGCGAATATGACGTCGTGCTGGCCCTGCACACCGACGTCGCCGTGGAGATCAAGGTCACGGTGCAGGGGGAAAGCTGAACCCCGGGCGATCTGCCAGCTTGAAGGAAGGCCGCGTCAGCGGCCTTTTTCCTCTGGGTCGGGCGAGGCTAAAATGCTTCCATCCCACCCCGGGCCGCATCCATGTCCGCCGTTCTTGATCCCGCCGTCTCCGCCATCAAGCTGCCGCCTCATTCCATTGAGGCGGAGCAATCCGTGCTGGGGGGGCTGCTGCTGGAGAACTCGGCCTGGGAAAGGGTGGCGGACCTGATCGGGGAGCCGGATTTCTACCGGGCCGATCACCGCGTCATCTGGAAGCAGATCACCCGACTGATCGAGGACAACAAACCGGCCGACGTCATCACCGTCGCGGAGTCGCTGGAGTCGTTGCGGCAACTCGATGAGGTGGGCGGCTTGCCCTACCTTTCGGCACTGGCAAGCAATACACCGTCCGCCGCCAACATCCGGCGCTATGCGGAAATCGTGCGTGAGCGCGCGGTGCTGCGCCGTTTGGCAGAAGTGGGGGGGGAAATCGCCGATGCGGCGTATACCCCCGCGGGCCGGACCGCCGGGCAGATCCTGGACGAGGCCGAGGCCAAGGTCTTCGAGATCAAGGAGGCCGGAGCAAGGTCCAGCCAGGGATTCCAGCCCCTCAAGCCCCTGTTGATCCAGGTGGTCAATCGCATCGACGAGCTCTACAACCGGGACAATCCCAGCGATGTCACAGGCGTGGCCACCGGCTTCTCGGACCTGGACGGACGGACCTCGGGGCTCCAGCCCGGCGACCTCGTCATCGTGGCCGGACGGCCTTCCATGGGCAAGACCGCGCTTTCGCTCAATATCGCCGAACACGTGGCCCTGGAGGGCAAGCTGCCCGTGGCGGTGTTCAGCATGGAAATGGGGGCGAGCCAGCTGGTCATGCGCCTGCTGGGCTCCATCGGTCACCTGGATCAGCACAAGCTGCGCACGGGCCGGATCAATGACGACGAATGGCCCAAGCTCACCCATGCCATCGGCGTGCTCGACGAGGCCCCGCTGTTCATCGACGAATCCGCGGCGCTTTCCGCCATGGAGGTGCGGGCGCGGGCACGCCGCCTGGCGCGGCAGTGCAGAGACGGACAATTGGGGCTCATCGTGGTGGACTACCTCCAGCTCATGGCCGGCAGCGGCCAGGGCGAGAACCGGGCCACGGAGATTTCGGAGATCTCCCGTTCCCTCAAGAGCCTGGCCAAGGAATTGCACGTGCCGGTAGTCGCCCTGTCCCAGCTCAACCGCTCCCTGGAACAGCGCCCCAACAAGCGCCCGGTGATGTCCGACCTGAGGGAATCCGGTGCCATCGAGCAGGACGCCGATCTCATCCTGTTCATCTACCGGGACGAGGTCTACAACCCCGACAGCCAGGACAAGGGCAAGGCGGAGATCATCATCGGCAAGCAGCGCAACGGCCCCATCGGCACGGTGCCCTTGGCCTTCCTCGGCGAATACACGCGCTTCGAGAACCTCGCACGGGGTTTCGAATAGGCGTCCTGGACGCCCGTCCTGAATCCTTTCGTCCGTTATCCATGCCCCGTCCCCTCGTCGCCCGCATCGCCCCGGCCGCCCTGGGCCACAACCTGGCTATGGCCCGCAGGCTGGCCGGCACGGCGCGGGTCCTGGCCGTGGTGAAGGCCAACGGCTACGGCCACGGCCTGCTCCGGGTGGCCCGCGCCCTCAGGTCGGCCGACGGCTTTGCCGTGCTGAACCTGGAAGATGCGGCGGCCCTGCGCGGCGAGGGCTATACCCATCCCATCGTCCTGCTGGAAGGGTTTTTCCGTCCGGATGAACTCCAGGACATCGCCCGTCTGAGATTGCGGCCGGTCCTGCATCGGGAGGATCAGGTGGACCTGCTGGCGCGAGCGCGGCTGGAGAACAAGCTGGATGTCATGGTCAAGGTAGACACCGGCATGCACCGGTTGGGCCTGCCACCGGGTAGGCTGGCTGCGGTGGTCGGGCGATTGCGCGGCCTCGGCCAAGTGGGCGGCATCACCCTCATGACCCATTTTGCCTGTGCCGACGAACCGTCGGTGGGTGTGGACGGCCAGCTCGGTCGATTCCGGGAGGCGTCGGAGGGCCTGGGCCTGCCGTCCAGCCTGGCCAATTCCGCCGCTCTCATGCGCTATCCCCATGCCCATGGAGACTGGGTGCGGCCAGGGATCATGCTCTACGGGTCATCCCCTTTCGCCGAAATGGCCGGGATCGAGACCGGCCTGCTGCCAGTCATGACCCTGGAGACTGAGCTGATCGCCATCCAGGCCGTGCGCCAGGGCGAGGGGGTGGGCTACGGTGCGGCCTTCGTCGCCCCCAGGGACATGCGGATCGGGGTGGCGGCATGCGGTTACGCCGATGGCTACCCACGGCATGCGGGCACGGGCACGCCCGTCCTGGTGGACGGAAGGATGACGCGGCTCGTGGGCCGGGTCTCCATGGACATGCTGAACGTAGACCTGGGCAGCCTGCCCCAGGCCCATGTGGGCAGCCGGGTCACCCTCTGGGGGGCGGGGCTGCCCGTGGAACACGTGGCCGCCGCCGCCGGCACCATCTCCTACGAACTGCTCACCGCTCTGGCCTCCCGGGTCCGGGTGGAGGTCGTCTGAAATCGGAGGTCTTATGTCCGACATCCTGGCCCGGATCCTCGACGTCAAACGGGAGGAAATCGCCGACGCTCAAAGCCGTGTTCCCTTGGCAGACATCAAGGGCCTGGTCGGTCAGGCACCGCCGGCACGGGGTTTTCTGGCCGCCATCCGCGACAGGATCGAGTCGGGCCGACCGGCG
>JBJKSP010000028.1:0-6890 GCA_046703865.1 Thiobacillaceae bacterium | reverse complement strand
GCCTGGACCTGAACCTCATCGAGGCGGCGGACAGCCCGCCGGACGAATCCTGGCGCAACATCCAGGCCATGGACGAGCTGTGCCGGGCCATCATCGAGACCGACGACCAACTCACCGTCTCCGCCCTGCAAGGCAACGCCGGGGCGGGCGGTGCCTTCCTGGCCCTGGCCGCAGACCAAGTCTGGGCCCGCTCGGGGGTGATCCTCAATCCCCACTACAAAAACATGGGCAACCTGAACGGCTCGGAATACTGGACATACCTGCTGCCCCCGCGGGTGGGGGAGGACTGGGCCCGGGAGATCATGGACCACCCACTTCCCCTGGGAACGGCCGAGGCGAAGACCCTGGGATTCATCGACGAGCACTTCGGCGGCAGCCCGGAGGCATTCGCTGCCGAGGTCCGGCGACACGCCGCGGCGCTGGCGACCGCTCCGGATTTCGCCGAGCGCCTGACAACCAAACGGAACAGCCGCGCCGCCGAAGAGGCGGCCAAGCCCCTGGCCCGGTACCGGGCCGAGGAACTGGCCCATCTGCAGCGCAACTTCTACGGCTTCGACCCCAGCTATCACGTAGCCCGTCACCATTTCGTGTTCAAGACACCCCATTCCTGGACGCCACGGCACCTGGCCATCCATCGGGAGCTGGGCTGGCGGGTTCCGGACGATAAAGCGTAAGCGGGGGAAATACCTGTGGACCCGGCTCGTCCAGAAAACGGGCGGGCCTTTTCACCCTCAGCCTGTCCCAGGCAAGGGCTCAGGCCGTTTCCCTACATGGTTCACCGCGAGATTCGGAAACCGGGGAAAACATCTATACTCTAATCAATGGGATATGTTCCCACTCGAGTATGAGTGTGTCGTAGTCAATCAATGTTAGGGAATTCGTCAGTGCTGCCAGAGAGGCTTCTTGTGCTCCTGCATCACCCCAAAGGGGAGCCATCCCCCGGGAGACGTGCTGGTGTTACGGCTGCGGGACCACGCTCATGACCATGGACGTCTCGCCCATCGCCCCACCCGTCTATCCGGCGGCACCCTCCCCCGAGACCAGCGCCTCGGTGTCGACCCAGGAAATGCAGCAGGTCCCCACGACCCAGACGGATTCCAAAACGGCCACCGTCAACGCCCAGCAAAACCAGGGCAATCGCAGCACCCGGGAGACCAAGCAGCAGACCCACAAACCCGTGGCCGAGCAGAACAGCCACCCGCACAGCTTCAGCTTCACCTATCAGGAAGGCGAGCGGATCGTGAAGGTCTTCGACCGCCAGTCGGTCCTGATCTATCAGGTCCCCCCGAAGGGCCGGCTGCAGCTCCTGCTCCAGGAACACAGGGCCGACACGCTCAAGACCTCGGCCTGAACGGGGCATCCCGGGAAACGAGGCGTCGACCCAGATCAGGAAGGGGCGGCGGTTTTCGCCAGGCCTTTCAGCCAGGCCTGCTGACACAGCTTCTTGCGTCTGGACTCCAATACCTCCCTCACTTTGGCCTTGGCCTGGGCGAGGGGCATCAGCCCGGCCGGGGACACGGTGTCGCAACGCAGCAGATGGAAACCCAGCGTCGATTCCACCACGCCGCTGGTCTGGCCGCTGGCCATGTCGAACAGCACCGTTTCCAGCTCCGGGAACAGCTGCCCCGGGGCCACGTCCCCCAGCAGGCCGCCGTTCATGGCTGTGGGGCATTCCGAATGCTTCAGCGCCTGTTCCTCGAAGCGCTTGGGATCTTTGGCCAGACGCACGGCGATGTCATCGATGCGCCGGCGGGCGGCGGCCCGGGTGTTCTCCGGGATAGCCTCATTGATGGTCACCAGGATGTGGCGGGCACGGCGCACCTCCGGCCGCCGGAACTGCTCCGGATGGTAGTGGTAATAGAGCTCCACGTCGATGTCGCTGACCCGGGCGGCCCGGGATCCCACCTTTTCCAGGATCGCTTCCACCTTGAGTTCCCGCTCCAGTGAAGCGCTGAAGGCGGGCAGGGTCAGGCCGTTGCCGGACAGGTCGCGGCCGAATTCCCCCTCGTCCCCGTAGCGGCCGCGGATCTCGGCCAGGGCCGCGTCCAGGGTGGCGGCGGGAACCACCACGTCCCGGGCCTCGGGGCTGGCCAGGACCTGGTCCTCCAGGCCAAACTGGCGGGCGGCCAGGCGTTCAACCTTCGAGCGCTCTGCAGGCTCCAGGGCGGCGGGGTCCTTGCCGTAGAGGTTGTGGGCGGTCTTCAGGACTAGATAGGCCACATTCATCTGCGCCTCCTCAGCCATGGGTGATTCCCGCAGTGTCTTCCCGTTCATCCGTCTCCGGCTCCAGGGCCTCAAGAATATGCTCTGGAACCTGAAGGACATGGCCCGGGAAGTGCACGTGGTACTGGATCCCCCCGGGGGCGTCCCGCAGCACCTTCATGACCTCCCCCTCGGTGCCGGCGGTGACCAGGACCTCTCCCCGCACCGCCAGCGTCAGCCGGGCGCGCACCTTCTCCCGGGTCTCGAACCGGCTGGGGTTCCAGGGTTCGTCGACACCGATCAATTCCTCTTCCCGGCAGCCGATGATGCGGTCGACGTCCAGGAAGTGGACGCTGTAGATCAACTGGTCCTGCAGGAAGGTGCCCACGTTCAGCACGTGGCCCGTACTGCCGCGCCTGACCAGCAGGTGCCCCATGGCCAGGCCCGGATAGGTGCCGTCGTTGCGCACGTTGCGGGTCACGCGCACGATGTCGCCGTATTCGAAACGGGGCAGCATGATCGGCGTCCTCAGGCTTCGTCAGAACATCGTTTTAGGAGCGACCTCCAGGTCGCGATACCTGCCGTTGTCCGCGCGGCGGGGCGTGCCCTTACCACAATCGATAGCGGCATCTCCTACCCTTTTCCCAGTGCCGCCTCTGAGCTGTGGCAGGCACCGCTGCCTCCACAGCCGCACCCGCCGGCCTGCTCGGTCCCGACATCGGAAGGCCCCGCCATCTTGATCTCGGACAGGGGGACGAAGGCGGTCTGGGGCTCATGCATGTGGAAGACCTTGAACACCTTCTCGGTCAGGGCGTCGGAATGCACGAAGTCCTGATAGGCCTGCTCCAGCAGGCCGGCGTAGGCGGCCCGGCGCGCCTCCTCTTCCCCGGGCAGGCTGCCGGCCTTGGTGATGTAGTCGTGGAAGCGCTGCAGGATGTGCAGGCGGTTCACGTGCACCACGCTCTGTTCGTATGCGATGCCGAAATAGTTCAGGAAGTCCTCCGCGGACTCCAGCTCATCCAGGGCCTCGTCCAGGGTCAGCTCGTCCATTTGGGTACTCCGGGAGATGGGGAATTGGGGATGTGTAATGGGCACGGAAGGCACGGGTTATCCCATCCCTCATTCCCGATCACCCATTCCACGCTTTTCATGCCGCTTCCTCGATCCTGGCGGCCACGGCCTCCACGATCGTGTTGAGCAGTGCCTGGCCGCCCATGCGGTCGTGGCTGTCCAGTTCGATGAGTTTTTCCAGCAGCGCCCGACCCTCGTCCATGCGGCCCAGACGCATGTTGATATAGCCCGCGGCCTTGAGCACGTGCAGGTAGAAGCGCAGCAGGCCCATGGACTTGAGCACGGCCTGGCCCAGAAACTCCGGGTGCAGGCGCTTCCACTCCGACGGGAAGCCCAGGCGCCGGCCGACCAGGCCCAGGGCCCGGTCGGCCACGATCAGGGCATCCTCCAGGCGATGCTGGTAGAAGTAATAGCGGTACAGGGCCACCAGCACCACCAGGGCCTCTGGGGCCAGGAAATACGCCTTGTGCAGCAGCGCCTCGGCCTCCGCGTCGCCGTAGCGCCGGCCCGCCTCGGCGATCAGTCCTTCCACATCCGCCGCCACAGGCTCGTCGAAGTACAGGGTCGCCTGGTCGAAAGCCATCAGATCCATATCGTTCCCCTAGTCGTTTTCGTTTTGCGCTCGGGTCATATCTTGCGCAGGGTATGGGCCACCTGGGTGCCGCACAGGTCGTCCGCCTCACACACGCTACATTGACCGTCCACCGGATCGTCCTGCTGTTGCAAGGCGCGCTCCAGCACCTCGATGCGCTCCATCAGGCAGGCGATGGCCTTGCCCACCGGGTCGGGGATCAGGTGGTGGTCCAGGTTCAGCCCCAGGCTGTTTTCGTCCACCGCTTCCAGGCGGGTGACCACCTTGCCGGGGATGCCCACCACGGTCTTGTGGGCGGGCACGTCCTTCACCACCACCGAGTTGGCCCCCACGCGCACCCGCTCCCCCAGGGTGATGGCACCCAGGATCTTGGCCCCGGCGCCGACGACCACGCCATTGCCCAGGGTGGGATGGCGCTTGCCCTTGTTCCAGGTGGACCCGCCCAGGGTGACGCCGTGGTACAGGGTCACGTCGTCGCCGATCTCGGCGGTCTCGCCGATCACCACGCCGGCCCCGTGGTCGATGAAGAAACGCCGGCCTAGGGTCGCCCCGGGATGGATGTCGATGTTGGTGACGAGCCGCGCGAACCAGGAGATGAACCGGGCCGGGTAGCGCAGGCCGACGCTCCACAGCCGGTGGGCGACACGCTGCAGCAGGATGGCGTGCACGCCGGGATAGGTGGTGACCACCTCGAAACGGGAGCGGGCCGCCGGGTCCCGGTGAAAGACGCAGTCCACGTCCTCCCGGAGCAGGGTCCACAGGCCGGGCCGCGCAACGGCCGGTTGGGCGTTCGTCATGGTCCCGTCCATGTCAGCGGCGTCCCGCCATCGGCATGGCGATCCCGGTGCGGAAGAAGTCAACACTCGGCATGGCGGTCAGTGCACGGCCCCGGGCGCAGAACGGCCGATGAGGCGCTGGTAGATGAACAGCAGTTCGTGGTCCGCCGGCGAACGCTTGGCCTTCTCGGCGAAGGCCCGGATGTCCGGCAGCAGTTCCCGCGCCTCCACAGGGCTCAGGGTCAGACCCATGCGGGCGTAGGCGGCCAGCACCCCTTTGGAACCGGAGTGCTTGCCCAGCACCAGCCGGTGTTGCCGGCCCACCTCGCCGGGGTCGAAGCCCTGGTAGGTCTCCGGGTCCTTGAGCAGGCCGTCCACATGGATGCCCGCCTCATGGGTGAAGACCCCCTCGCCCACCAGGCTCTTCTGCCAGGGCACGGGCCGGCCGGAGGCGGCGGCCACCTTTTCCGAGAGGGCCGGGAAAGCGCTCAGGTCCACCCCGGTCCCCAGGCCGTAGAGCTTCCTGAGGCCCAGGGCCACCTCTTCCAGTGGGGCGTTGCCGGCCCGTTCGCCCAGGCCGTTGACGGTGGTGTTCACGTGGGTCGCCCCGGCCCGGCAGGCGGCCAGGGTGTTGGCGGTAGCCAGGCCCAGGTCGTCGTGGGCGTGCATCTCGATCTCCAGGTCCGTGACCCCACGCAGGGTGGCGATGGTCTCGGCCACGCCGAAGGGCTCCATCACCCCCAGGGTGTCGGCGAAGCGGAAGCGGCGGGCACCGGCCTCCTGGGCCGTTTCCGCTACATGCAGCAGGAATTCCAGGTCGGCACGGGAGGCGTCCTCGCCGCCGACGATCACCTCCAGGCCCAGGTCCAGGGCCCGGGGCACCATCTCCCGGACCGTCTTCAGCACCCAGGCGCGGTCGCGCTTCAGCTTCTTGCCGATGTGAACGTCGGACACGGGGATGGACAGGTCCACCATGTCCACCCGCATGTTGCGGCAGGCCTCCAGGTCGCCGCCGTGCATGCGGCTCCAGACCACCAGCTTCGATCCGAGCCCCAGGGCCGCCACGGCCCGGATGCCCTCGCACTCTCCGTCGCCCATGGCCGGGATGCCCACCTCCAGTTCCGGCACCCCCAGGGCGTCCAGCCGGCGGGCGATGTCCAGCTTCTCCTCCAGGGTGAAGGCGACCCCGGCCGACTGCTCGCCGTCTCGCAGCGTGGTGTCGTCGATGGTGATGGTGCGGCTCATGGCTGGGGCAGGATCCAATCAACACGGTACGAAGCCGTATCTGCAATCCCCGTGCCATACCGGGAAACGTATACAACCTATTGTTTTGTATGGATACTGGACAGGAAGGGCGGCCAAAGACCTGTCCGTAAGGACACGCGGAGGCGGGTTTGTTCGGTTTGCTACACCCCGAAGGGGCTTCGCCTGCTGGGGTATGGGGAACGCCTTGCTGCGCTCAGGCCCACAGGTCAACGTGATCGGACAGGTCTCCACTGCGGCGCCCACCCCGGCGACGATCCCCATGGCCACGCGTGTCCAGATACCAGTTCTGTCCGTAGATGCGCCGGCACAGCCTGCGCCGCTCCACGCCGGAACGCTGGTAATCCTCTTCTATCAGCGGCTGGTTGGCTGCGTCTGCCCGGCCGGAAGCGGGCAGGACCCATGGCGGCAAGGTGCGCACGCCCACGCGCGGGGACGCAGGGATCGGGTCCCTGAAGGCCAGGGCATAACGGTCCTCAACGACATTGATGACGGCCTCGGGGGCCGCGGTATAGCGCAACTCGGGATCTCAAGCGGTGTCATGGTCCAACCCGCCTGGAGTGACCGTATCGGCAGATTCGGTCTCAGCGGGGGTAGATATTTATAGCATAGACCCCGTTGACCCCGGGAATATTCCCGGCTGAGGCGCACTGACCTATAGCCAGGCCGAATGCCTGCGGAAAGGGTGACTACGCATTCCCATGGGTGCGATGCCCACGTCGCGCAGCCGATCCACGGGCCTAGATCGCGACCTGGAGGTCGCTCCTACAAACCGGGTCTGTCAGGCGTACACCGGCGCGAAGGCCTTCTCCGGTGCCTCCGCCGGGCCGTTCTCGCCCCAGTAGGGGGAGAGCTTGCGCAGCTGGGCGACGATCTCGGGGACCACCTGGATGACCCGGTCCACTTCCTCTTCCGTGGTGTAGCGGGAGAGGGAGAAGCGGATGGTGCCGTGGGCGGCGGTGTAGGGGATGCCCATGGCGCGCATG
>JBJKSP010000027.1:0-3473 GCA_046703865.1 Thiobacillaceae bacterium | reverse complement strand
CGTTTTCCGGGGCCGATTGCTGCATGCCAAGCTGGATCGGGTGCGACTGCCGGATGGCAAGGAAACCAGCCGGGAGTACCTGCTACACCCCGGTGCGGCGGTGATCATCCCCCAGTTCGAAAACGGCGACATCCTGCTGGAAAGGCAGCACCGCTATCCCCTGCGGCGGGATTTCCTGGAACTGCCGGCGGGCAAGTTCGATCCCAGCGAGACTGAACAGGAATGCGCCCGGCGTGAACTGCTGGAGGAGACGGGCTATGCAGCGGAGGAGTGGCGCTACCTGGCCACCTTCTATCCCTGTATCGGTTATTCCAACGAAAGGCTGGTGTATTTTCTGGCCCGCGGACTCAGACACGAGGGCGATGACCCGGACCACGACGAATTCCTCGAGGTCCTGCGCGTGTCCATGGACGACGCCCTGGCCATGGTGCAGGACGGGCGCATCGACGAGGCCAAGACCGTGATGGGGCTATTGTGGCTGGAGCGATTCGGTGCTCAGGAGGTTATACAGAAAGCGGGGCCTGGGAGCAGCGATTAGGGATTACCGATTAGGACTCGGGGCCGTCGTGATGGCCGCGCCGGACATGACTGACCAAGCTAGTTTCCTAATCCCTAACCCTTAATCCTTTAAAGTCAGGAGGACTAGATGAACCACAAATGGGTGTTCGCCTTCACCGAGGGCGACGGCAAGAACAAGAAGCTGCTGGGCGGCAAGGGTGCCAACCTGTGCGAGATGACCCAGATCGGCCTGCGGGTGCCGCCGGGATATGTCATCACTACCGACGCCTGCCTGGCCTATCTGGAGGATGCCCAACGGAAGCTGCCGGTGGGGGTGTTGGACCAGGTTCGGGCCCACATGGCCGAGGTGGAACGCAAGTCGGGCAAGACCTTTGGCGGCCGTGACAACCCCTTGCTGGTGTCGGTGCGCTCCGGCTCGGCCATCTCCATGCCGGGCATGATGGACACCATCCTCAACCTGGGCCTCAACCCGGACACCCTGCTTGGCCTCATCGCCCAGACCGGCAATGAGCGCTTCGGCTACGATGCCTACCGGCGTTTCATCCAGCTCTTCGGCAAGGTGGCCCTGGGCGTGCCGGAGGAGCTGTTCGACGCCGAGTTCGACGCGATCAAGCAGAAGGCGGGCGTCAAGCACGACGTGGGCCTGTCCGCCAAGGACCTGGCCGAGATCGCAGACCGCTTCCTGGAAGTGGTGCAGAACCATACCGGCAAGCCTTTCCCGGCCGACCCCTATGAGCAGCTGGAGATCGCCATCAAGGCGGTGTTCAACTCCTGGTCGGGCAAGCGGGCCGTGGACTACCGGCGCGAGTTCAAGATCACTCCGGACATGGCCAACGGCACAGCGGTGAACGTGGTGGCCATGGTGTTCGGCAACATGGGCGACGACTCCGCCACCGGCGTGGGCTTCACCCGCGACCCGGGCACGGGCGAGAACGTCATGTTCGGCGAGTACCTCACCAACGCCCAGGGCGAGGACGTGGTGGCCGGCATTCGCACCCCCAAGCCCGTCGCCGAGATGGAACAGGAGATGCCGGATCTTTATCGGCAGTTGGTGGAGCTCAGGAATCAACTGGAGGCCCATTACAAGGAAGTCCAGGATTACGAGTACACCATCGAGAAAGGCACCCTGTACTGCCTGCAGACCCGCAACGGCAAGATGAACGCCACCGCCCTGGTGCGCACCTCGGTGGAGATGGTCCAGGAGGGCCTCATCGACAAGACCCAGGCCCTGCTGCGCATCCAGCCCGAGATGCTGGAGCAGCTGCTCTTCCCCCGCCTGGACCCCAAGGCCAAGGCCAAGGCCGTGGCCAGGGGCCTGCCCGCCTCGCCCGGCGCGGCCTCCGGCATCGCCGTGTTCGACGCGGATCGTGCCGAGAAACTGGGCCGGGCCGGAGAAAAGGTGATCCTGGTGCGGGAGGAGACCAAGCCGGAGGACATCCACGGCTTCTTTGCCAGCCAGGGCATCCTCACCAGCCGGGGTGGCAAGACCTCCCACGCCGCCGTGGTGGCCCGGGGCATGGGCAAGCCCTGCGTGGCCGGCGCCGAGGGTATCCACGTGGACGTGCACACCCGCCAGGCCATCGTAGGCCAGCAGGCGTTCGGCGAGGGCGCGGTGATCACCATCGACGGCACCACGGGCAACGTCTTCCTGGGCGAGGTGCCCATGATCGAGGCGGACTTTTCCAACGAGCTGTCCATCCTCCTCGGCTGGGCCGACGAGATGGCGCAGCTCAAGGTCATGGCCAACGCCGACACGCCCCACGACGCCGGACGGGCACTGAAGTTCGGGGCCATGGGCATCGGCCTGTGCCGTACGGAGCGCATGTTCAACGCCCAGGAACGCCTGCCCATCGTGGTGGAGATGATCGTGGCCGAGACACCGGCAGACCGCCTGGCCGCGCTGAACAAGCTCCTGCCCATCCAGCGCGACGACTTCGTCGGCATCTTCAAGGTGATGGCGCCCAGGCCCGTGACCATCCGGCTGCTGGACCCGCCCATCCACGAATTCCTGCCCACGGCCGAGCAACTCGTGGAAGACCTAGACCAGCTCCGGCACCTGCGCGACACCCTGAGCGGTCTGCAGGTGCTCTCCGATGCGGTGGACTTCATGTACCGCACCCGGGAGACCCACCCCGAAGTCCAGCGCCCGGCCGATCCGGTCCTGGTGGACGAGGCCATCCAGAAGAAGGAGGCCATGCTCAAGAAGGTGCGGGCGCTGTTCGAGGTCAACCCCATGCTGGGCCACCGCGGGGTCAGGCTGGGCCTCACCTATCCGGAGATCTACGCCATGCAGATCCGGGCCATCCTGGAGGCTGCCGCCCAGTGCCAGAAGGAGGGTGTGGAGGTGCATCCGGAGATCATGGTGCCCCAGGTCTGCACGGCCCAGGAGCTCAAGCGGGTGAAGCAATGGGTGGAGGACGTGCGCGCCGACGTGGAGTCGGCCAACGGGCTGAAGCTGAACTTCAAGTTCGGCTCCATGCTGGAAGTGGTGCGCGCCTGCATGCGGGCGGAGAACCTGGCCGAGCAGGCGGAGTTCTTCTCCTTCGGTACCAACGACCTCACCCAGGCCACCTTCTCCTTCTCCCGGGAGGACGCGGAAAACAAGTTCCTGCCCATGTACAACCAGAGCAAGATCCTCCAGGACAACCCCTTCGAGGTCCTTGACGTGAAGGGGGTGGGCCGTCTCATGGAGCTGGCGGTGGGCTGGGGCCGTACCACCCGCCAGGACATGAAGGTGGGCATCTGTGGCGAGCACGGCGGCCATCCGGCCTCCATCCGCTTCTGCCACCGGATCGGACTCACCTACGTGTCCTGTTCCGGCCCCAGGGTGCCCATCGCCCGCCTGGCAGCGGCCCAGGCGGCTATCGCCGAGTCCGATAGCGCCGGTAAGCAGTCGCTGTAATCGAACCGGGGGCGGCCCTGGTGTCGCCCCTGCCCCTGATCGAGGACAATCC
>JBJKSP010000026.1:0-6531 GCA_046703865.1 Thiobacillaceae bacterium | reverse complement strand
CTCTGTGTACTGCCAGGGCCTAACTGGAGTATTAGCCGACGTGGATGTCGGGCTAATTCTTGAATGTCCGATACCGATGAAGGGCCGATCGCGACGGTCACCTCGGCGACCTTATTTAGCACCCAATTGTTCTTTCCGAACCGTACCAGGCTGAACCCCGGTACTTCCGGCGACCATGTGATGTGCTGCGGCGAAAGGTCAGGTGTGCGTCCCTTCAGCCTGCCCGAGGCCGGACGCGGATTGCGCCGAGCGCCCGTCGAGGGCGCCGGTCATGGCGTGAGATCAGGTCCCCTTGACGATCAAGGGGACGACATCCCCGGCATGCTTCTTCATCTGCTTGGCCGCCTTCTTTTCCTTCGGCGTCAGCAAGGGGTGCTTCTTGGTTTCCCTGTTGGATTTCTGGGACTTGGACATGGTGTTTGCTCCTTATCTGTCGTATATGGGGCCACGGGAGGATGGAAGGCGGAGCTGAAGCTCCTTGCCCGCGTTCCGCTCCATCCGTGCCGTTGGATACGGTGCCATCTGCGTAGTAGGAGTATAGGCGTCAGATGCCGCAAAAGCGGGATGTTCGGGACCGCCGCCGGACCGGGAATGCGCGCCCGTTCCCCCGCGTTGCCCGGCCCGGACGCGCGCCTTAGCGTTTCATCTGCGAGCCTCTGTGCGGGCCGTGCAGTCCTTTCCGGCCGGCCTTCTTCGGGTTCCAATAGATGTTCCATCCGCGCTGTTGGTCCCTGACCACTTCCGGATGCACCTTCAGGTACTGATCCATGAAGGCCGTGAATTCGAAAACGTCGTAATGGCTGCCCATCATTGCCCTCCTGTCGTTGGACGACGCAGATCCGTCCTCCGGAAAAGTCGGCGGAGGGGCTGCTCCATGACACCGATAGCCTATAGACCCGTATCCGACAAAATCATTCAGGTATGGGGGGTGGGCCCGGGGTTGCCGGCCATTTGCCCAATAGGCGGGGCTTCGGCTTTCGTTCGGGGCATGCAGGGTCAGGGCTGCGGACCGGCCGGCCGGAACTATTCGGGGGACCGCATTTCTGTAAGAGCACAAGCCTTAAACTGATCGGAAGAACCCGCCATGGAAGCCAACCCCACCCCCGACACGAATGCGGTCCCAAGTACCGCGCACGACGCGTTTCACCAGCTGCGCGGCTACCTCAATGCCCAGATCCTCGGCCAGGAGCATCTGGTGGAACGCCTGATGGTGGCCCTGCTGGCCGACGGCCACCTGCTGGTGGAAGGCCCGCCGGGCCTGGCCAAGACGCGCGCCATCAAGGCCCTGGCCCATGGACTGGAGGGCGACTTCCAGCGCATCCAGTTCACCCCCGACATGCTCCCGGCCGATCTCACCGGCTCCGACATCTATCGCCCCGGGGGCGGCGGCGGCGAGGGCGGTTTCCATTTCCAGCCCGGCCCCCTGTTCCACAACCTGATCCTCGCCGACGAGGTCAACCGTGCCCCGGCCAAGGTGCAGTCGGCCCTGCTGGAGGCCATGGGCGAGCGCCAGATCAGCGTGGGCACGGCCACCTACCCGCTGCCGCGCCTGTTCCTGGTGATGGCGACCCAGAACCCCATCGAGCACGAGGGCACCTACCCGCTGCCCGAGGCCCAGCTCGACCGCTTCATGCTGCACGTCCTGGTGGACTACCCGGACCGGGCCACCACCCTGCGCATCATGGAGCTGGCCCGGCGCGAGGCGCTGGAGGCGCGCGAGCTGCCCCCGCCGGCCCGGCCCCTGAGCCAGGACGCCGTGTTCGCCGGACGGCGGGAGGTCCTCGGCCTCACCCTGGCCGATGCCGTGGCAGAATACATCGCGGCCCTGGTGGAGGCCACCCGCAGCCCCAAGCGGTACAGCGACAAGTTGGCCGAATGGCTGCGCTGGGGCGCCAGCCCGCGCGCCGCCATCGCCATGGAGCGCGGTGCCCGGGCCCTGGCCTGGCTGGACGGGCGCGACTACGTGAGTCCGGAGGACGTCCAGTCCGTCGCCCCCGACGCCCTGCGCCACCGCCTGCTCATCGACTACACCGCCCAGGCCCGGGGCGTGACCGCGCGGGCCTGCGTGGAGGAACTGCTGCGCCAGGTGCCGGCACCATGATCCTGCCCGACCTGGCCGAACTCGTGGCCCTGCGCGGCGCCGCCCAGGGGCTGACCCTACATGCCCGCCGGCCCGCCCTGGCACGGCTTCAGGGCAGCCACCGCAGCGCCCAGCGCGGCCGCGGCCTGGAGTTCGAGGAGGTGCGCCTTTACGTCCCGGGCGACGACCCGCGCAGCATCGACTGGCGCGTCACCGCCCGTCGGGGCCGGCCCCATACCAAGCTGTTTCGTGAGGAACGCGAGCGTCCGGTCTGGCTGGTGGCCGACCTGCATCCCGGTCTCTATTTCGGCAGCCGGCACCAGCTCAAGTCCGCCCTGTTGCTGCGCGCCGCGGCCCTGCTGGGTTGGGCCGCCGTCCTGGGCGGGGACCGCCTGGGCGCCGTGATCGCGCACGGCGGACCCTCTCCCCGGGCGCTGCCGCCCCGGACGCGGGAGGCGGGCATCCTGCCGGTGCTGGAGGCCTTGGTGGAGGTGCAGCCGCGGGCCCCCGGCGTCCCCGATCCGGCCGGGTTGAAGGCCGCCCTCGGCGCACTGCGGCCCTTGCTCCAGCCGGGGAGCCTGATCCTGGCGCTGAGCGATTTCAGCCACCTGGACGACCGGACCGAGACGGCCCTGGCCGGGATTGCCCTGCACAACGACTGCCGCCTGCTGTGGATCACCGATCCGCTGGAGGCCAGCGGCCTGCCCGAGGGCAGCTACCGGGTCGGCCTGCCCGGGCGCCTGTGGTGGCTGGATGGCGCACGCAGCCGGGCAAGCTGGCGGGAGACGTGGACGGCGCGGGAACGGCGCCTGGGCGAACTCGCCCGCCGCCTGGGCCTGCCCCTGACCCGTCTCGCCACCCCCGATGCGGTGACCGAGACCCTGCCGCCCTTGCTGAAGGAGCCCAGATGGGCGGCCTGAGCCCCGACTGGCTCTCCCGGCTGGCCCCCGCCCACGCGCCGCCGCCGCCCGGCTGGTGGCCCCCGGCTCCGGGCTGGTGGGGCCTGGCCGTGCTGGTCCTGGCGGGCATCGCCGCCCTGGTCTACTGGTGGTTCCGCCCGTCGCAGCGTCTGCGCCGCGTCGCCCTGGGCGAGCTCAAGCGCCTGGAGGCGGGTGGGGCCGACGAGGGCCGTCTGGCACGCGGCCTGGAAAACCTGGTGCGCCGATATGCCGTGGCCCGTTTCGGGCGCGAGCCGGTAGCGGACCTGAGCGGCAGGCGGTGGATCGAGTTCGTCGTCGACCACGGCGCCCGCGACTGGGGGGGAGACACCGGGCTGGAGTTGTTGCGTGTCGCCTACGGAGCCGGCGACCGGCAGGACGCAACGGACCGCGCCCGCTGGCTGAACGGTGCCCGCGCCTTCATCAGGGGACGGCGATGATCCACATCGCCTGGCCCTGGATGGGCCTGTTCCTGCCGCTGCCCTGGCTGCTGGCGCGCCTGCTGCCGCCGGCCCGGCCCCAGGGCGCGGCCCTGTTCATGCCCTTCGCGGCCGGACTGTCGGCCGCGGACTCGCCCGGGGCTCCAGAACGGCCACGCGTGCGCAAGGTCCTGCTGGGGCTGGTCTGGCTCCTGCTGGTGCTGGCCGCCATACGTCCCCAGTGGCTGGGGGAGCCGCAGCCGGTGCCCACCACCGGCCGGCGCCTGCTGCTGGCGGTGGATGTCTCCGGGTCCATGGCCACCCAGGACATGGCCGGCGGGCTCAGCCGACTGCAGGTGGTGCAGCGGGTCGCAGGGGAGTTCATCCGGCACCGACACGGCGACCAGGTGGGCCTGATCCTGTTCGGTACACGGCCCTACCTCCAGGCGCCCCTGACCACCGATCTGGGCACGGTGGACCGGTTCCTCGATGAGGCGGTGGTGGGCGTGGCCGGCACCCAGACCGCCATCGGCGATGCCATCGGCCTGGCGATCAAGCGCCTGCGCGCCGCACCCGCCCGGGACCGCAAGGGCGAAACGGTCCTCATCCTGCTCACCGACGGGAGCAACGACGCCGGCGTCATGTCGCCCGTGGCGGCGGCCAAGCTCGCGGCAGAGGCCGGGCTGCGCATCTACACCATCGGTGTGGGCGCCGCGCCGGGAAGCGGGTTCTTCGGCCTGGGCGGCGGCAACAACGACCTGGATGAAGGCACCCTCAAGGCCATCGCCCGCATCACCGGCGGCGAATATTTCCGGGCCACCGACGCCGAGGCCCTGCAGCAGGTATACGCCCGCATCAATCGTCTGGAACCCGCCGCCGGGCGCAAGCAATGGTACCGCCCGAGCGACGAGTGGTTCCCCTGGCCCCTGGGGCTGGCGCTGGTGCTCAGCCTGCCTGCCGTCGCCTGGCGGGGACGCGCATGGGCCTGACGGCGGCCCTGCACGCCTTCCATTTCCTGCGCCCGGCCTGGCTGCTAGCCCTGCCGGTGCTGTGGGGTCTGGCCGTCTGGCTGGCGCGGCGGCGTGGGCGGGACGGGGACTGGGGCGGGATCATCGACCCGGAGCTGCTGGCCGGCCTGCGCCTGGCCGGCGGGGGTGGGTCGGGCTGGTCTCCGTGGCCCTGGCTGGCCCTGGCCTGGACCCTGGGGGTGCTGGCCCTGGCGGGACCGACCTGGGAGCGGGACGTGACGCCCGGCTACCGCGGGTCCGCCGCCTGGGTGCTGGTGCTGGACCTCTCCCCCTCCATGCGGGCGACGGACCTGGCCCCCAACCGCGCCACCCGTGCCCGCTATGCCATCGACGACCTGCTTTCCGCGGCCCGGGATACCCGGGTGGGGCTGGTGGTGTTCAGCGACGAGGCCTATACCGTGACGCCGCTCACCGATGACATCGCCACGGTGCGCAACCTCCTGCCCCCCCTGTCACCGGACATCATGCCCAGCCCCGGCGACAACCTGGCGCCGGCCCTGGATAAGGCCGGGGAATTGCTGAAGCAGGGCGGCGCGAAGGACGGCCAGGTGATCGTCTTGACCGACGGATTCTCCGACCCGGCCGCGGCATTCACCGCCGCCCAGCGGCTCAGGAAGCGGGGTGCGATGGTGGACGTGGTGGGCATCGGCACCCGGGCCGGCGCACCCGTCGCCGACGCCCAGGGGGGCTTTGTCCGCGATGCCCAGGGTCGGCCACGGCTGGCGAAGCTGGACGTGGATCTCCTGCAGCACCTGGCGCAGACCGGGGGCGGGCGCTATGTGGACCTGCCGAATCTGCCCGGGCTGATCGCCGACCTGCAGGTCGATACGGATCGTGTACAGGGTGCCAAGGAGGCGGCGGGCGTGGAGGTCAGCCATTGGCGCGACGCCGGGGTCTGGCTGCTGCCCGTGCTTCTGCTGTTGGCGGCCGCCCTGGCCCGACGGGGTTGGCTGTGATGCGTCTTTGGCCGCTCGGGCTGTTGCTGTGGGCCGCCGTGGCCCAGGCCGGGGGCTTCTGGTCCGGCCTGTGGCAGACCCCAGATCAGCGTGGCGAGGTCTTGCTGCGCCAGGGCCATGCCAACCAGGCGGCGCGCACCTATACCGATCCCCGGCGCCGTGCCTATGCCGAGCTCATGGCCGGCCACTACCGGACGGCCGCACGGGATTTCGGGGCACTGACCGGCATCGACTCCCAGTACAACCGGGGCAATGCCCTGGCCTGGGCGGGCGACCTGGAGGGCGCGATCAAGGCCTACGATGCAGTCCTGGCCCGCGATCCGAAAAACTGGGATGCGCGCCACAACCGGGACCTGGTCGAACAGGCCCTGCACCGGAAGAAGCCGCAACAGCCGAAACAGCCGTCGGGGGGCAAGGGGTCGTCCCGGTCGGGTGCCGGCGGCAAGCAGCAGGGCGCCGGCTCTTCGGCCTCGTCCGGCGGGGCGGCGGGCCACAAACAAGGCGGCGGCAAGCCGGGGCAGCAGGGCAAAAGCGCCGGGTCGGGGGCGAAACCTTCTCCGGGCGGACAGGCCAAACAGAGAGGCGGTGTCCAACAGGGCGCGGGGGCGAAACCGGGCCAAGGTAGCCAATTGGACCAAGGTAGCCAATTGGACCAGGGTAGCCAATCGAACCAGGGCGCCCAACCGGATCAGGGCGCCCAACCGAATCGGGGCCGGGTGCGCGGCCTGGCGCAGACGCCGGACGATGCCCCCCCGGCCCGGCGCGATGCGGCCGCCGGGCTGGGCCGGTCGCAGAGGAAAGGAAACCCCGTCGTGCCGGGCGAGGCCGGCGACCAACTGCGCCCGGGTACGGCGCGGGGGAACGGCCTGCCGCTGCCCAGCGAGCGGCAGCTCGCCCTGGATCAATGGCTGCGCCTGATCCCGGACGACCCGGGCGGCCTGTTGCGGCGCAAGTTCATGATCGAACATCTGATGAGACAGCAGGAAGCACAACCATGAAGACCCGTGACCGACTCGTGGCCCTCGTCCTGGCCTGGGGCCTGAGCCTGCCCGCCTCGGCGGCGGTACAGGCCTGGCTGGACCGCAACCAGGTGGCATCGGGCGAATCGGT
>JBJKSP010000025.1:0-5498 GCA_046703865.1 Thiobacillaceae bacterium | reverse complement strand
GGTCAGGGGTCAATAACCGGGGGGTGGCGGCGCATAGCGATATCTCCTGTGTCGCGGCGCGAATCGTCGCTCGACGGGCACCTGCTCCCCATTGGCGTACATGCACTGCGTATAGGCGCTGTCATAGCGACGTTGCAGAGAATAGCCGGTTCTTCCAGCGGCGCCGGCGCCCGCCGCGCTGCCCACCACCAGCCCTGTGCCCGCGCCCACCGCCGCGCCGCGGTTGCCGCCGATCGCCGCCCCGGCAAGGGCGCCCACCAGAGTCCCGACCGCGGCACTTTCGACGCCGGCGTCAGTGGCGGCCTGCTGGGTCGATTTACCGTTAATCCGCCCGGAGGCGTACTGACGGCAGACCGCGTCGTCGTGGTTGAACTGCTCGAATGTCTTGCCGGGCCCAGGCAGGGCCGTGACGCTGGGCCCCTCGGGGATGGTGGCGCAGGCCGACAGCAAAAGGGCCGCACTGAACGGGCCGAGCTTATGCAGCATGGTCATCGTGATTCACACCTTTCCTCACCCACCCGGTTCCGGCGACGCGAGAATTTGAAAACAGTCGGTGCATGAAGTCAGGTGATCACATAGTGATAACCGACTCCGCGAACGGTCTTGATGCGTTCCCCACCGTCAGGTAGGGGACCGAGCTTGTGGCGCAGGTTATATATGTGCATATCCAGACTACGGTCGTAATTTCCCAGGGCTCGCCCCAGGACGAGACTGGAAAGATCGGCCTTGGACACCACCGTGCCGGCTTGCTGTAGCAGCACTTCCAGGATGCTGAATTCGGTGCTGGTCATGGCCACCGGCCGGCCGGCCCGCAACACCGTTCTGTTGTCTGTATTCAAAGCCAGGTCGCCCTGCTCAACGAAACGTGGCTGCCCGGCCCTGTCCGTCCAGGACTGATGCCGCCGCAATACGGCCCGGATACGCGCCTCAAGCAAGCGGGGATTGCAGGGCTTGCCCAGGTAGTCATCAGCCCCGAGCTCCAGACCCAGGATGCTGTCCAGTTCGTCGCCTCGGGCGGTCAGCATGAGCACAGGAGTGAGCTTGCGGGCGCGCAGCTCGCGCAGGACGTCGAGGCCGTTCATGGCGGGCATCATCACGTCCAGGACGATAAGGTCGAAGTCCTCGGCCAGGGCTCGTTGCAGCGCCGTGACACCGTCGTCGACGGTGTCCACCTGAAAGCCGTTTCGCCCCAGGTATTCTTGCAGCATGGCGCTGAGGGTGACGTCATCGTCGGCAAGCAACAGGTGGGGCATAAAACACTCCCTGGAAGCGTGACAAATGCTAGCCCCATACAAACTGACTGGAATGCCGGTTTGCCCATTTTTACGAAGCTTTACCGACTGTTTACATCCTCTGTCCATGGCCGCGCCTAGGATGGAATCCGATGCGCCGTTGGCCAGTTATTGATGTTTCGGAAAGGACGCTGCCATGCATCCCATCTGCCATGCCGTATTTGTTGATCGTTTGGCCAACCTCGCAGCCGAGGTGCCAGAACGTGGCTCGGCCCAGCGGGTCGCCAGAGCGTTCCCAGACCGAGTGTGCCGCCGGCAGATGAACCGGGCAGACGGATACGGGTTTGACCAGCGCAAACCATCGCCGCCTGGACGGAGGTGGGCTGCGTTGTTTGAGTGGATGGACGATGCATGTCACCCGAAACGTTCATCCAGTGCGGTAGCCGGGCCATGAGCGACAGCGTATTTGTAAAGTCCGAGTTCATCCTGCTGGTGGCGACCTCCGTCCTGCTTCCCCTGGCCATCTACGTGTACATGCTCGTCACCCGCTTCATCTCACGCTGGACCGTGCTGAGCCTTGCGGCGGTGCTGATCGGTCTCTCAGCCGTAGACATCATTTTGCTGCAGCACCTGGTCGATATGGCGAGGAAGACGCCCTCGACGCTGGACGACAAGCTGTTCACCACGGGACTGTCCATCAGCCTGTATCTCCTGCCGGCCGTGTTTGCGGGCCTGGGGGTCAATCTCCTGTCCCACGTCCTGACCAGCCATCTCGCCAAGGCGGCAAGGGCATCCGACCCGGACCGCCCATGCGCTGAAAACGGCTAGAATCCGCGCGGCCGCCAACGATGCCACCTGACCAGCCCTCCTAAGACAAAGAAAGCTACACACCGCACCATGGACGCAAACAGACCCGCCGCCGCCAGACGCCGCCATCCCGGCCGTGCCGCCCTTATCGCCATCTTGCTGGCGGGCCTCATCGCCGCAGTCTGGTACTGGAGCGACCACCGGCAGCAGGCCGCCGCCCAGTACGGCGCGGGCCCCGGCGGGGCGCGGCGCGGCGCCGCCGGCGGTAGGCCCCAGCCGGTCTCCGTCGGCCGGGCGCGGACCATGGACATCCGCGTCTGGATCAACGCTCTCGGTACGGTGACGCCCCGCAACCTGGTGACCGTGCACGCCAAGGTGGACGGCACCCTGCTCAAGGTGAACTTCAAAGAAGGCCAAATGGTGAAGGCGGGCATGTTGCTGGCCCAGATCGATCCGCAGCCGTTCCATATTCAGGTCGCCCAGGCCGAGGGGCAACTGACCCGGGACCAGGCCCTGCTGGACAACGCCCGCGTGGACCTGAAGCGCTACCAAGGCCTGCTGGCCAAGGACGCCGTCCCCCACCAGCAGGTGGATACCCAGGTGGCCCTGGTGCACCAGTACGAAGGCACAGTGGCATCAGACCGGGGCCAGCTGGACAACGCCAGGCTGCAGCTGGAATGGACCCGCATCGTCGCACCGTCCTCCGGGCGGATCGGCCTCAGGCAGGTGGACCCCGGCAACCAGATTCATGCGGCCGACGCCAACGGCCTGGCCACCATCGCCCAGTTGCAGCCCATCACCGTGCTGTTCTCCGTGCCGGAGGCGAACCTGCCGGCCATCAACCGCAGGCTGGCCGACCACGATGCCATTCCTGTGGAGGCCTGGGACCAGGCGCAGAAGGTCCGTCTCGCGGAAGGCCGCTTCCTCACCACCGACAACCAGATCGATCCGACGACGGGCACCATCAGGATTCGGGCCGAATTCCCCAACCGGGACAACGCCCTGTTCCCCAACCAGTTCGTCAACATCCGCCTTCTGCTGGATACCCTGCCACAGGTCCTCGCCGTGCCCACCGCCGCCATCCAGCGCGGGGACCAGGGCAGCTTCGTCTACCGGGTGGGTGCCGACGGCACGGTGGCCATGCTGCCTGTCACTACCGACCCCGTGGATGGTGACTGGGTCGCGATCACCGGCGAGCTCAAGGCCGGCGACCAGGTGGTCACCGACGGGGCCGACAAGCTGCGCGCCGGTGCCAAGGCGGAAATCATCGTGCCGGGCGCCAGAAACGGCAAAGGGGGCAAAGGCGGCGGCAGGCACGGCGTGGGGCCGGGCAAGCCCCCAGGCGGGGAAGGCGGCAAGGAACGGGCCGCCGAAGGCTGAGCATGGACCAGCCGAACGGCGCGGCCGTGAACCCATCGCGGCTGTTCATCCTGCGGCCCGTGGCCACCTCGCTGCTGATGCTGGCCATCCTGCTGGTGGGGGCGGTGTCGTATCACCTGCTGCCCCTGTCGGCCCTGCCGGAGGTGGACTACCCTACCATCCAGGTCACGTCCCTCTACCCCGGGGCCAGCCCGGAGGTCATCACCGCCTCCATCACCGCACCCCTGGAACGCCAGCTGGGGCAGATGCCGGGACTGCAGCAGATGTCCTCCACCAGCTCCGGCGGCGCCTCGGTTATCACCCTGCGCTTCAGCCTGGACCTGAGCCTGGACGTGGCAGAGCAGGAGGTGCAGGCAGCCATCAACGCCGCCTCCAACCTACTTCCCACCGACATGCCCATGCCGCCCATCTACAGCAAGGTGAACCCGGCGGACGCCCCCATCCTCACCCTGGCCATCACCTCCAGGTCCCTGCCGGTGACACGGCTGCACGACCTAGTGGAGTCGCGGGTGGCCCAGAAGATATCCCAGCTGCCCGGCGTGGGCCTGGTGAGCCTGGCCGGAGGCCGGCGCTCGGCCGTGCGCATCCAGGCCAACCCCAAGGCCCTGGCTTCCTATGGCCTGTCCCTGGAAGACCTGCGCACCGCGGTGGGTACCGCCAACGTCAACACCCCCAAGGGCAGCTTCGACGGGCCCCAGCGGGCGTCGGCCATCGACGCCAACGACCAGCTCGCGAGCGCGGACGATTACGTGAATCTGGTGATTGCCTACAAGAACGGTGCCCCCATCCGGCTCAAGGACGTGGCCGACGTGGTGGACGGCGCCGAGAACGCCCACCTGGGGGCCTGGGCCGGCACCCTGCCCGGCGTGATCCTGAACGTCCAGCGCCAGCCCGGCGCCAACGTGATCCAGGTGGTCAACCGCATCAAGGCGGCCCTGCCTGCCCTCCAGGCCAGTCTGCCGGGCGCAGTCGACGTCGCCCTGCTGTCCGACCGCACCGTCACCATCCGCGCCTCGGTGGCCGACGTCCAGTTCTCCCTGATGCTGGCCGTGGCCTTGGTGGTCATGGTCATCTTCCTGTTCCTGCGCAGCCTGCCTGCCACCTTAATCCCCAGCCTGGCGGTGCCCATTTCCCTGGTGGGCACCTTCGGCGTCATGTACCTGGCCGGCTTCTCCATCAACAACCTGACCCTGATGGCCCTGACCATCGCCACCGGCTTCGTCGTGGACGACGCCATCGTCATGATCGAGAACATCGCCCGCTACGTCGAGGAGGGGCATTCGCGCCTCAAGGCGGCGCTGCTGGGCTCGGAGCAGATCGGTTTCACCATCATCTCGCTGACGATCTCGTTGATTGCGGTGCTGATACCGCTGCTATTCATGGGTGACGTCGTCGGACGCCTGTTTCGCGAATTCGCGATCACGCTCGCGGTCGCGATACTCCTCTCTGCGGTAGTGTCGCTGACGCTCACGCCGATGATGTGCGCGCGGCTCCTCAGGCACGTGCCGGAGTCGGCTCAGGGGTGGCTGTACCGCGCAAGCGGGCGGGTGTTCGAGCGCGCGATCGCGCGCTACGGTGTGATGCTCGACTGGGTGCTCGATCGGCAGACGGCGACTCTGTGGGTTGCAAATGGCACGCTCGCACTCACGGTGCTGCTGTACATCGTCGTGCCCAAGGGATTCTTTCCGCTCCAGGACACCGGGCTGATCCAGGGTATCTCGGAAGCACCGCAATCGATCTCTTTCGCTGCGATGGCCAAGCGCCAGCGGGCACTGGCACGGGTGGTGCTCAAGGATCCGGCGGTGCAGAGCGTGGCCTCGTCGATCGGCGTCGACGGAATCAACACCACCCTCAATACCGGCCGCGTGCTGATCAGCCTGAAGCCGCTTGAAGAGCGCGGCCCCGGCAGGCCCAGTGCCGCCGCCGTCATACGCAGGCTGCAGCGGCGGCTCGCCGGACTGGAAGGCATAACGCTGTACATCCAGCCGGTGCAGGACCTGACGATAGAGGACCGTGTCAGCCGCACCCAGTATCAATTCAGCGTCGAAGACGCCAACCCCGATGAACTCTCGTCCTGGG
>JBJKSP010000024.1:0-4512 GCA_046703865.1 Thiobacillaceae bacterium | reverse complement strand
GAGGTCCTGCGTCAGCGGGTGTCAG
Organism: Thiobacillaceae bacterium; assembly: GCA_046703865.1. GTDB lineage: Bacteria > Pseudomonadota > Gammaproteobacteria > Burkholderiales > Thiobacillaceae > JBJKSP01. Next base: position 4,487 of record JBJKSP010000024.1, on the reverse strand, counting down.
GCGCCGATCTGCTGGGGTGGGTGGGGGGGTGCGGGGTGGGGGAGGTGCGTGCCCGCGCGCGCCGGGAAGAGATCCTGCAGGCCGCCGCGGCGCTGGACGGCGCCACTGCCACTCGGCGTGAGGCCGAACTCCAGTACCGGCGCTACCAGGATCTGCGCGCCCAGGGCATGGTGTCCCAAGCCGGCCTGGACGATCGGGAACGCAGTTTGAAAGAGGCCCGGGCGCAGGAACGGGGGGCCGAACAGCAGAAGAAGCTCCTGGAGGCCGGCCCCAGGCCGGAGACGGTGAAGCTCTACCGGGATCAGGTCGGCCTGGCCCGGGCGAACCTGGAATACAGCCGGCAACAGCTGGACAAGACCCTGATCCGCAGCCCCATCGCCGGCCGTGTCATCAAGCGCTATCTGGACCAGGGGGAGGGCGTCACTCCGGAGATCCCCATCCTCGCCATCGCCGACATGGGACATCTGTGGATCAACGCCGAGGTGGACGAGACCGACGTGGGCCGGGTGGCCCTCGGCGATCCCGTGCAGATGACCTCCGAGGCCTACCCAGGCGCGGTCTATCGCGGCACGGTACTACGCATCGCCGATTATGCTGGCGAGCGCCAGGTCAAGCCCAACAACCCGTCGGTCAATCTGGGCCTGAAGGTGGTGCAGGTGAAGATCGGGCTGGATGAGCACACACCGTTCAGGCTGGGCATGACGGTGGACGTGAAGATATCACCCCGCCGACAGCCTGCCCAGGCAACGAAGTGAAGTCCGCCCGGGGCGGCGGCCCTTCGACCCCGAGCCTCCCGGTCAGCCCCCCGGGAGGGGCGCTCAGCCCTTCTGCATCTCCTCCAACAGGCTGGACAGGTCGTCGGCGTGCTCTTCCTCCATGGCCAGGATGCCTTCCAGCATGCGCCGGGTGGTGACGTCCTTGTCGCCCAGGTAGCGGATCATCTCGCCGTAGCTGTCGATGGCGATGCGTTCGGCCACCAGGTCCTCCCGGATCATGTCGATGAGGTCCGTGCCCTCCACGTATTCCGCATGGCTGCGCGTGGCCAGGCCCTCGGGACTGAAGTTGGGCTCGCCCTTCAGCTGCACGATGCGGGTGGCGATCTGGTCGGCATGCTGCTGTTCCTCGTTGGCGTGCTGGAGGAACTCCTGGGCAACGGAATCGGCATTGATGCCGGCGGCCATGAAGAAGTGGCGCTTGTAGCGCAGGATGCAGATCAGTTCCGTGGCCAGGGCCTCGTTCAGCAGCTTGATGACCGTGGTCCGGTCCGCCTGGTAGCCGGCGGTCACCGCGCCGTCCTCGATGTGTTTGCGGGCCCGCTCGCGCAGGGTCTTGATGTCGGTGAGGAAAGCTTGCGCCTTCTTGGCGGCCTTCGTGCTTGTCTTCGAGGGTGTTTTCGCCATGTTGTTCTCCTTTCGGGGCAAATTTTAGGGCCTGTTAACACTAATTGCGCTCAGCCGAGCGCCGTGTCCAAAATCATCATCAGGGCGAAGCCGCCCATCAATCCCAAGGTAGCAGAGGTCTGGTGCCCGTTGCGGTGGGTTTCCGGGATCACCTCGTGGGAGACCACAAAGATCATGGCCCCGGCGGCCAGGCCCAGTCCGATGGGGTAGGCCGGGGCCAATCCGCTGGTGAGCCCGGTGCCCAGCAACGCACCCAGGGGTTCCATCAGGCCGGTGGCGGCGGCGAGCAGGGCCGCGCGCCCCGGTGTCAGCCCGGCGGCCCTCAGGGCCATGGCCACCGCCAGGCCCTCCGGTATGTCCTGGATGGCGATCGCGCTGGTCAGCGGCAGACCCACGCCCAGGTCACCCCGGGAGAAGGAAACGCCGATGGCCATGCCTTCGGGAAGATTGTGCAGGGTAATGGCCAGCACGAACAGCCAGAGCCGGCCGAGACGCTCGTTGCCGGGGCCGCAGGGTCCCAGGTGGGTGTGCTCATGGGGGGTGAACTGGTCCAGTCCCAGCATGAGAAGCACGCCCAGCCCCATCCCCAGCACCACGATGCCGGCCCCCAGGCCACGGCTGCCGGTGATCCCCTGTCCGGCCTCCAGTCCCGGGATGATCAGGGAAAAGGAACTGGCGGCCAGCATCATGCCGGCGGCCAGGCCCAGCATGCTGTCTTCGACGCGCTGGGAGAGGCCGCGCAGGGCTATGCCCGGCAATGCCCCCAGGGCCGTGGCCGCGAACCCCGCCAGCCCCCCCAGCATGCCCAGCCTGAGGGCGGCATCGGCCTCGCCCAGGTAGATGCGCCAGGCACTCGCGGCGGTGAGCCAGGCCATCGCCAGTATGGCCGCGACCAGACCCAGGGCGGTCCAGGGACGGGCCTGGGCCTGGGCGATCCAGGCCGCACGGAAGGAAGGCGGCTGCTGTACGGCGTCCATTTCGACGGCAATCTGTTAGGTGTGATTCACCCCGTCCGGCGGCTCGTCGCCGCCACAGGCGATGCCGCCCAGACCCAATCCCAGCAGGACCAGTGCCCGGTAGACCCGGGAGACGGGCGGGGTATCCGTACCGGCGGACCGAGCGGCCTTCTCCGCCGCGGCCACGCGCCGCCAGGCCTTGTAGGTACTGTATAGGCTCAATGTCATGATCTTGCTCCTCTTCGTCAGCGGGGAAGGGCGTCCCTCCCCCCCGGGTTCAGCACAAGCGGCCTTGCCGATGGCCCCCTGGGTGTCGATGCCCGGTCCTGCGGCCACGCGGCGTCTGTAGTCCGGATCGGTGGAACCCGACTCCGGAAGGGGATGCCCCTATTCAAGCCTGCTGGAGAGAATATATCCAATTGATTGTCTGAAATTACCTAATAGGAGGGAGCTATAACGCTCGACCGGAACGGGTCCTGAAAGGGACCGTCTCAGAAAACGGAACAAATCGTACGCTTGCAGTCGGGTGAAAAGCGCCCGAACCCTTGTTTGACGCGGGATTGCGGGCATGCTGTGGCCCCGTGCTGGTCAACGGCATCCTGGCCAGCATGCGCAAGCGGTTCGACAACTGCCATGCCGACACCGGACGACCCTCCATCCCGCCCGAACACCTGCTGCGTGCCCTGCTGCTGCAAATCCTGTTCAGGTTGCGCGAGCCGAGCGGCAACTGATGGAACAGCTCGACTACAACCTGTTGTTCCGCGGGTTCGTCGGGCTGTTTGTGGACGACCCGGTGCGGGACCGCAGCGCGTCCAGCCTCAACCGCGACCGCCTGCTGGACGCCGAGGTGAGGCGGGAATTCTTCAACCGGGTGCTGTACCTCGCCGAATGGCAGGGCTTCGTCTCGGATGAGCACTTCAGCGTCGACGGCACCCTGATCGAAGCCTGGGCCAGCCACAAGAGCTTCGTGCGGAAGGGCGGCGGCGGGCCGGATCGACCCCCCCGGGCGCAACCCCGAGGTCGACTTCAGGGGGGAGGCACGCAGCAACGCCACCCATGAGAACACAACCGACCCCTGAACGCGGCTCTACAAGAAGGGCGAGTTCGCCGAGGCGAAGCTCAGGTACATGGGCCACGCGCTCACCGAGAACCGGCATGGGCTGGTGGTGGACGTGGAGACCACCCAGGCCAACGGCACGGCGGAATGGGACGCGGCCGAACGCATGATCCGGCGCAGCGTGAAGAGGAGTGCCACGGTGAGGGCCGACAAGGGCTACGCCCTGAACCCCAGGCGGCGCAAGATGGTCGAAGAGGCCTTCGGCTGGATCAAGGCCGTGGGCGACTTGAGAAAGAGCCGGCACATCGGCCTGGCCAAGCTCGCGGGGCAGGTGCCGATCGTCTTCGCCGCCTACAACCTGACGCGGCTTTTGAGCCTGATGCAGCCGAAGGCCCAACCGACGCGGGCGAGATTCGCGTAGGGACACATCCGTCCGCCGCAGGCCGGGCGGCGGAAATGCCGGCGCGAATACCCCGGATCGAGAGGCAGGACCGCTCCTCAGACCGGCCCGCCGTCGCTCCAGGCGATGCCCTGAACTCAGCCCCAGACCGCAGTCGGGCAGTCAGCCAGCGTCTGTGGCCGTTGTAAGCCATCGGCCTGGACTACCTTTCGCTCGGGGTATCTCAGTCCTCTTGGTGGCAGCAGCATGGATGCTAGCGGTCATAGCGGGTCCGGCAAGGCGGGCGGCCCAACGGGCACCTCAGTCTCTGGATAACGCCGCCGGAGCAGCAAGTAGAGCAGCACCGGCACGATGAGCAGGGTGAGGAAGGTGCCGGCGATCAGTCCGCCGATGGCGACCACGCCGAGCGGCGATAGTCTTTCCAGGCCAACCGCCCATTCGAAGGCGACCGGGACCATCCCGACCGCCGCCGCCGCCGCGGTCATCAGGATCGGCCGGGTGCGCAGCTCGACCGCGCGCAGGATCGCCTCCCGGAGCGGCACGCCACGGGCGAGCGACTCCTGGGCGAAGTCGACCAGCAGGATGCCGTTCTTGACCACGATGCCCATGAGCAGGATGAGCCCCATGAACGAGGGCATGCAGCCATGCTTGCCGGCGATCAGCACGGCCCACGC
>JBJKSP010000023.1:0-4816 GCA_046703865.1 Thiobacillaceae bacterium | reverse complement strand
ATCCCTACGAGCACCTGGGCTTCGTCATGGATGCCGTGAGCGAGATCAGGCGCGCCCTGGACGGCTCGGTTCCCCTGATCGGCTTCTCGGGCAGCCCCTTCACCCTGGCCTGCTACATGGTGGAGGGGGAGGGCAGCGACAGCTATCTCAAGCTCAAGACCCTGCTCTACAGCCGTCCCGATCTCCTGCACCACGTCCTGGACGTCACCGCCCGTGCCGTGACGGACTACCTGAATGCCCAGATCGAGGCCGGGGCCCAGGCCGTGATGGTGTTCGATTCCTGGGGCGGCATGCTGTCCCAGGCCGCCTATCTGGAGTTTTCCCTGCCCTACATGGCGCGGATCATGGCCAACCTCACCCGGGAACGGGGGGGACGCACGGTGCCGCGCATCGTCTTCACCAAGGGCGGCGGCCTGTGGCTGGAACACATCGCCGGCTGCGGTTGCGATGCCGTGGGCCTGGACTGGACCGTCGACATCGGTGAGGCACGCAGGCGCGTGGGGGATAGAGTTGCCCTCCAGGGCAACATGGACCCCGCCGTCCTGTTCGGCTCCCCCGAGGCCGTGGCCGCTGAGGCCGGGCGCATCCTGGCCAGCTACGGGCACGGACCCGGCCACGTATTCAACCTGGGACATGGCATTTCCCAGTTCACGCCGCCCGACAACGTGCGTGTGCTCGCGGACACGGTGCGTGCGGAGAGCCGACGCTATCACGCGGACAGCCCCGGGCCGGGGGCCTAGGTCCGGGCGTTCCCAGCCCCGGTCACCCTGCTAGAATGGCGCCAGGATGGGCGTGGGAGATTGACAATGACGGCAGCAAGGCTAATCCTGATCCTCCTTTGTCTGAGCGGATTTGCCGCTCAGGCGGCGGGACTCTACCGTTGGGTGGACTCACAAGGGCACGTGACCTATTCGGATCAACCTCCGCCACCCTCGGTCAAAAGGTCGGAACAGGTCAGGGTCCATCCCAACGTGGTGGATACGGACAAGGAGAGTTTTGCGCTGAGACGGGCCAGCGAGCTCAGCCCGGTCCAGCTTTACACCACGGATTGCGGCCTGCCTTGCCAGCAGGCCAAGGATTTCCTCGATCAGCGCGGCATTCCTTACACGGTCAAGGATCCGAAGACCTCGCCGGAGGTGGCCCAGGCGCTCAAGAATCTGGTGGGCTCGCTCGAGGTGCCCGTCATCACGGTGGGCAGCAACCATTACAAGGGTTTCCTGGCCGGTGCCTGGGGACAGCTCCTGGATGATGCGGGATATCCTCGGGAGAATCCCCTGAATCAAAAGCCCGGCTCTGCTTCTCCCTCCGACACCGGTCCTGAATCTACCCCCAATCCCCAGGCCCAATAAGGCGAACACAAGAAACGGAGCGTTCCATGCAGGGCCTGATCGGATGGCTCAAGTCGGCCGGCGCGGGCCCTGATCCCATGCCTGCCATGTTGTCCGGTTGCGGCGCGGAGGGTGTGATCCCCAACCACCAGCGCCTGGCCGACGGCTGGGGTGTGGCGGCCTGGTCAAACCGGGCCGACATGGCCCAGGCGGAGGGGATCACCGTGGCCATCGTGGGCAGGCCCCGGGTCGGTGCCCTGGACGCCGAGACCTCCCGCCCCGCCCATGACTTTCTTGCCCTCTGGCTGTCCCATGGCCCCGCCGCGATGGAACAGCTGTGGGGGACGTTCGCCCTGGCCGTGGTCGACAGCGGTGACCCGAGCGTCTATCTGGCCGTCGATCGCATGGGCGTGGAAAACCTGGCCCTGTCGGCCGGTACCGACGCGGTCGTGTTCGCACACCGGGCCGACGCCGTGGCGGCGCACCCTGAGGTGGGCCGCGCTTTAGACCCTCAGGAGCTGTTCAACTATCTCTATTTCCACGATGTGCCCGCACCGGGCACGATCTTCCAGGGGGTGGAGAAGCTCCTGCCGGGACAGTGGTTGCAATGGCGACCGGAGGGCATTCGACGTGGGTTTTATTGGCATCTGCGCTATCGGGACCGACCCAGGCATGACTTCGAGGCGCAATCGGCACGCTTCCATCAACTGCTGCGGGAATGCGTGGCCCGTGCCCGGGGAGGCGACGACGTCGCCGCCTTCCTGTCCGGCGGTACGGACAGTTCCACGGTCTGCGGCATTCTGGCCGAGCACCTGGGCGGTCCTCCCCGCACTTACTCCATCGGCTTTCCCGCCCAGGGTTTCGACGAAATGGAGTACGCCCGGCTGGCCGCACGGCATTTCGGCCTGGATGCCAGGGAATATTACCTGGAACCCGATGACGTCCTCGCCGCCATTCCGGTCATCGCCGGCCACTACGACGAGCCCTTCGCCAACGATTCGGCGGTGCCCACCCTGTTCTGTGCCCGGATGGCGGCGGCGGACGGCTACAAGGTGATGCTGGCGGGCGACGGCGGCGACGAGATCTTCGGCGGCAATGCCCGCTATGCCAAGCAGAAGGTGTTCGAGGCCTATCATCACCTCCCGGCCGGGCTGCGCAGGGGCCTGGTGGAGCCCCTGGCGAATCTTCCCGGGCTGTCGGCATTGCCACCCGTGCGCAAGCTGCAAAGCTATATCCGGCAGGCCAATATCCCTTTGCCGGATCGCATGGAATCCTACAACTTCATCTATCGACAGCCCCTGGAGGAGATGTTTACGCCGGACCTGCTGGACGCCGTGGACGTACACCAGCCTTCGGTTCTGCTCAAGGATGCATACGACCGGGCCGATTCCGGCTCCGTCATCAACCGCATGCTGCACCTGGACCTGAAGTTCACCCTGGCCGACAACGACCTGCGCAAGGTCAGCGGCATGGCCGCCGCAGCCGGCATCGAGGTCCGCTATCCCCTGCTGGACGACGCCATGGTGATGTTCTCCGGCGAGGTGCCGCCCGACTGGAAGGTGAAGGGGCAGTATCTGCGCTGGTTCTTCAAGACCGCCCTGAAGGGCTTCCTGCCCAACGCCATCATCGACAAGAGCAAGCACGGCTTCGGCCTGCCTTTCGGGGTCTGGGCACGAGACCACCCGCCTTTGCGTCAGCGGGTGGAGGACCGACTGTCCGACTTCAGCCGCCGCGGCTACCTGGCGCCGGCCTTTATCGAACACCTGCGCACCGAACTCATGACTGGCCATGCCACCTATTTCCGCACGATGATCTGGGTGATGGTGATCCTGGAGGAGTGGCTGGCCAGACGGGGTCTGTGAGCCGTCGGCCCTCAGGGAGTCCCGGGTAGATCGTGGTTCCCGTTCTGGGAGGGTCCGGACCGGCTCAGCTTCTTGACCGTGGGGTCGTCCCAGGTGCCGGTGACCAGATATTCGAACGTCGCTGCCCTGCTGATGGGGTTTTTCAGGACCTTGCTGGCCACCAACGCACCCAGCCCCACGGCCGGGTTCACCAACAGGGCCCCGGCGGCCAGGGTATCCTCCAGATGCGGCTCCACGCTCACGCGCAGGATCTGGGTGCCACGCACCAGATTGATCTCCCCCTTCATATGAATCGAGGCGGACGGTCCGTTCATGGTCAGCGGCGACAAATAGGCGATGCCCTTATCAAGGTAGATGGGCGCGGAGATTTCGTCGAAGGCGAATCCTTCCGAAAAGACATCCCGGAAATCCAGGGAGATGCGGCGTGGAATGGCCTGCAGGCTGAGGATGCCCAGGAGCTTGGCCGCGCCGGGGTGCAACTTCACGAACTGCCCATTTTTCATGGACAGATCGAGGTCCCCCGAGATGTCGCCCAGGGCCATGTCTCCCAGGCCCCCCATCCAGCCGATGCTTCCCTCCACCTTCATCGCTCCCCGCCTGATAAGGCCCGGATAGCCCAGTTGGCTCAGCAGCTTGCCCAGATCGGGGCTTGAGCCCTTGAGGCTGAATTCGGTCGGGCGGAGGGGGTTGTCCGCCAGCAGGCCTTCCCCCTCCAGGCTGGCATTGGGATTGGAGAGGGCCAGACTGTCCACGCGCAGGCCATGGGTTCCGGGTTCGGCGGCCAGTTTGAGGCGGCCCAGTTCCTTGCCCTTGATCACAAGGCTGTCGGCCGCGATGTCCAGCCGAAGGTGAGAAATGTCCGGCATGGATGTCGACTCGCCAGCCTGGCCGGGGGCCGTCTCCGGAATCGTCAGGTACTTGAGACGCGCCCTGACCTCGGGAGTATCGCCGGTGGTATGTAACTGCACGTCGCCGCGAATCTCCCGTCCCGCCACCTGCAGGTGCCAGGTATCGCCCACCGTACGGGCCAGCACGTGGGTGTCCCGCAACAGCCTGCCTCCTGCCACCAATTCGTTGGCGGTCAGTTCAATGCTGTGGATCGGCAAGGCGCCGGTACTTCCCTCGACCTGATCGGCCAGCGCACGCCAGGCATCCAGATCGATGCGTCTGTCCACGGCGGTCAAGGTCAGGCCGTCCGCCTTCGGCGCTGCGGCCTCTCCGCCCCCGACGCGCACCGAGACCCGGGGAACGTTGCCGCCCAACAGGGCACGTGCCGAAAGGATCTGTCCATAACGCGCCATGATCACATCGTGACCCTGTCCCGTTTCACTCCGGGTGACGAGGAGGGGAACGGATTGCTCGGCCGACTTCTTCAGGGGTTCCGGCAGGTCGATGGCGAGGCCTTTCAGGTCGCTGCTGACCTTCAGCTCCCCCTTGTGCTGGTGCAGGCTGACTTCGGCCCGATAGCGGGTGTCACCGCTGAGATGGCGCAGGGCGGCCTGGGGGAGTCTGCCGGCCAGGCCCTGGGGCGTAATCCGCCCCTTCATGACGACGTTGACACGCCCGCCAGGCGCGCTTTCCACGTCGATGCTCGCAGGCTGGCCGAACACCTGGGTTGAGATGTCC